>RQOI01000613.1 GCA_003854995.1 Candidatus Zhuqueibacterota bacterium | reverse complement strand
GCATCCTTCAGGTGGAGCATCACCAACTTTGCCCTCGAAGCCGGTTATCACACCTGGGGTGCAGACTATCAAGATGGCAGCGGCGAAAAATTCAAGTATGACGTCGTGACGACGGGTCCAGGAATTGGCATCACGTTTCTTTTCTAGGCTTATCGCGCAAAGGCGCCAAGAAGCAAAGAATTCCCCCTGCATTGGCCAGCTAAACGACGGACAATGGTACAAAAAGAGAGTTTTTTCTTTGCGGCTTGGCGTCTTTGCGTGAGGCCTTTTGGTTTGTCTGAATTCATTATGATTTTTATATATTTTATTCCGGGTGCTGATCCCCTGTTGAAATGATCTGCTCAGCAGGAAAGAACCGAGGAGCACAATGCATCGACGTGTCTTTCTCTCATCCTTGCTTTTTCTTAAGTTGGCCGCTGCGCAATCGCCCTATCGATCGTATTCCCCGGCGGACAATATCCTCCTCGGCGTCACCGCTGCGGGCGGCTTGACCGCCCATATTTTAGGAAACAATATGGCGCCGCTCACGCCGGAGCAGGCGGCGGCCCTTGATCGCGACGACATCAATCGATTCGACCGTCCGGCTACTTTTAATCTCTCCCAAGAGGCGGCGACGTGCAGCGATTACGGCATGCGCGCCGGCCTGCTGTTGCCATTAGCGCTGCTGGCGGACGCGACAATGCGCACCGAAGCCGATGACGTCGCCTATCTCTACCTCGAAACCCTGGCCGTGGCCGGCGTGCTGACCGAACTGACCAAGGTCACGGTGCAACGCATTCGACCCTGGGTTTACAACGAAGAGGTGCCGCTGGAGAAGAAAGAGGGCGTTGAGGCGAAAAAATCCTTTTTTTCCGGGCACACCTCGGCGTCTTTCGCCGGGACAGTCTTTGTCGCCAAGGTGTTCAGTGACTTTCATCCCGATTCCAAGTGGACGCCCTACATCTGGGCCGGTTCGCTGTCCCTTGCCTCAGCCGTGGCCTATTGGCGCGTGCGCGCGGGACGGCACTTCCCGACTGACGTGATCGCCGCCGCTTTTGTCAGCGGCGCTGTGGCTTATTTCATCCCTGAACTGCATAAACGAGAAAATTCGAACACTGCTCTCCGTGTTTCGGCCACTCAGCCGATGATGATCAGCTTGCGCTACAATTTTTAGATTGCCGGATTTTGACTGGAATTTTATCATGCTTTATCGGAGAATCGGTCATGATGCAAAAACGATCACTGCTCGCACTTGGCTTTATCTTGTTTTTTTGTTCACGGGACAAGATCGAAACACCTCCCAACATCATCTGGCTCGTGGCCGAGGACATTAGCCCGGCTTTGGGTTGCTATGGCGATGAATTTGCCATTACACCGAATATCGATGCCTTGGCGGCTCAGGGCATCGTCTATGACAACGCTTTTGCCACAGCGCCTATCTGCGCACCGTCGCGTTCCTGTTTGATGAGCGGCCTGTACGCTACCTCGCTCGGCACGCAGCATCTGCGCTGTGAGATTCCGTTTCCCAACTCGTTGAATACGCTGCCCGAACTGCTGTCTCAAGCGGGCTATTTTACCTCCAACCGGGACAAAACCGATTACAATTTTGACCCGCAAAATCGCTGGGAACACTGGTCATCCACAACGACACCCTGGCGAGAACGAACGGACGATCGGCCGTTTTTCAGTTTTATCAATATCGGCCCGTCGCATGAGGGGAGCGTGAATAATAAAGTGCAATATGCAAATTGGGTGAAAGATTTATCACCAGAGCAGCGACACGATCCGGCTGATGTGACAGTACCACCCTACTATCCCGATACGCCGGAGACGCGGGCGGTGTGGGCGCATTACTATGATGTTATGACGGTGCTCGATCAGAATGTCGGTGCAGTTCTGGACTCGCTGAAAAAAGACGGCTTGATGGACGAGACGATCATTTTCTTTTTCGGCGACCACGGCTTTGGTATGCCGCGCTATAAGCGCTGGTTGTATAACACCGGACTGCACGTGCCGCTCATCGTTTATGTGCCGGAGAAATACCGTCGTCTTGTTAAAAATGACGCCGGCGAGCACAATGCGGAGCTGGTCAGTTTCGTCGATTTTGTGCCGACAGCGTTGAATCTCGCCGGCATCGCCATACCGGCGGACAAAGAAGGCCAACCCTTCCTCGGTGAAATAACGCCCGCAGAGCGTCACTTTATCTTTGGCGCCCGCGATCGGGCGGATGATATGTTTGAAATGTCCCGCGCTGTCTCCGATGGCCGCTACTTTTATGTGCGCCACTTTATGCCGCATCTGCCCTACATCCAGTCCGGCTATATTTATTCGGATGTCAAAGATGCCTTTCGAGCCCTCCGCTCGGCCTGCGCTGCCGGCAGCTTGAATGGTGAACAGATGAAAATGTGGCAGCCTAAACCGATAGAAGAGTTGTATGATTTGCAAGCCGATCCGCATGAGCTGAATAATGTGGCAGACGATCCGGCTTTGCAAAAGATAAAGGCCGACTTGTCCGGTGAATTGCACAACTGGATGCGTGAGCACCGCGATCTCGGTTTGCTGCCGGAAGCGGAATATATGATCCGCTCCGAGAGTTCGCCTTTTGAGTATGCCAGAGTGAGCCGAGCGTACCAGATTGATGAAATTCTGACAGCCGCTGAAATGGTTGGCAAAGCCGGTGAAAAGTCACTCGTGGAAAATCTATTCGACGCCGACAGCGGCATACGCTATTGGGCTGTCATCGGCATTCGGCAATTGAGCAAAGTGGCGCCAGTCACATTCGCTGCGCTTCGATCACTCATGGACGACCCTTCACCGAGCGTGCAAATCGCTGCCGCCGAGGTGCTGTGTCATTTTGGCGATGATGCTGTCGCTGTTGACCGGCTGGGTTTTTGGCTGCACGATGACCGCCCCACTGTGGCGCTGCAAGCTGCGCGTTCCATTCAGCTGATTGGCGAAAAGGCCCGGCCGTTGATCCCCGTTATGTACAAAGCGCTGGAAAAAAATCGCGGTGAACCGGGAGGGCGTCTCAAATACAAAGACGCTAATTACGCCGCTTTCACGAGCTGGTCGCTGGAATGGGCGCTGCAGGAGTTGGGTGAGGAGATCAAGGTGAATTGATCGCCAAAAGCG
>RQOI01000612.1 GCA_003854995.1 Candidatus Zhuqueibacterota bacterium | reverse complement strand
CCGATTCGATAAGAGTCGCGATAGACGGGAGTGAAATTGCAGACAAAGACCAGCGTATCCTTGGGATCGAGCGTCTTGCGCATGAACAAGATGATGCTGTTGTCCGCGTCCATGAAATCGATCCACTCGAATCCGGATGGCTCGAAATCGATCTGATGCAGGGCGGGTTCTTCCCGGCACAGCCGATTCAGATCTTTGACCAGGCGCTGTAATTTCTGGTGCGGTTCAAACTGCAGCAGATGCCAATCCAGGCTCTGACTCTCTTTCCATTCCTGCCACTGGCCAAATTCCGAGCCCTGAAAGAGCAGTTTTTTGCCGGGATGGCCGTACATGAAACCGAATAGCGTTCGCAAATTGGCAAATTTTTGCCAAAAATCTCCCGGCATCTTGTCCAGTAGCGCCCGTTTTCCGTGCACCACTTCGTCGTGACTCAGCACCAGCATGAAATTTTCATTAAAGGCGTATAACAACGCAAAGGTGATCATGTTGTGATGGTAGCGGCGGTGAATCGGATCTTTGCCAAAATAGGTGAGAAAATCGTGCATCCAGCCCATATTCCATTTGAGATTGAAGCCAAGGCCGCCGAGGTAGGTCGGTTTGGAGACACCCGGCCAGGCAGTGGATTCTTCGGCGATGGAGAGAATACCTGGATAGTAGCCAAATGCCAATTCGTTGAATCGTTTGATGAAAGCAATCGCAGCGAGGTTCTCGCGGCCGCCAAACTCATTCGGCAGCCACTGGCCTTCGCTGCGCGAATAGTCGAGGTAGAGCATCGATGCCACGGCGTCCACTCGTATGCCGTCGATATGATATTTGTCAAACCAGAAAAGCGCATTGGCGATGAGGAAATTGCGCACCTCGTTTCGTCCATAGTTGAAAATGAGCGTGCCCCAGTCCATGTGCTCGCCGAGACGCGGATCAGCGTGCTCGTACAGCGCAGTGCCGTCGAAGCGGGCGAGGCTGAAATCATCTTTGGGAAAGTGCGCCGGAACCCAGTCCACGATGACGCCGATGCCGTTCTGATGACAGTGATCGACAAAATATTGAAAATCGGCCGGCGCACCGTAGCGCGAAGTTGGCGCATAGTATCCGGTCACTTGATATCCCCACGAGCCGTCCAGGGGATGCTCGGCCACTGGCAGCAGCTCGATGTGAGTGTAGCCCATCTCCTGCACATAATCGACGAGTTGGTCGGCCAACTCCCTGTAGCTCAAAAATCGATCCGGATTCTCCGGATCGCGTCGCCAGGAACCGAGATGGACCTCATAGACGGAGATTGGCATGCCGAGCGCATCGGTATGACGACGATTCTCCATCCATTCGCCATCGTTCCACTTGTACTTGTTGATATCATAGACGATGGATGCCGTGTGCGGCCGCACCTCATGAAAAAAACCATAGGGATCGGACTTTATCTTCATATTGCCGGCGCGATCCTTGATTTCGAATTTATATTTTTCGCCTTCACCGATGTGCGGGACAAATAGCTCCCAGATGCCGGACGATCCCAGCACGCGCATTTGGTGCTTGCCGCCGTGCCATTGATTGAAATCACCGATGATGCTGACATTTCGCGCATTCGGCGCCCAGACGGCAAAATGCACCCCTGCCACTCCGTCCACGCTCATCAGATGGGCGCCGAGTTTTTCATAGATTTTGTGATGATCGCCCATGCCAAAGAGATATAAATCTTGATCGGTGATTTGCGGCAGGAAGAAATAGGGATCATGCACAAAACGTTCGTGGCCATTGTGGGCGATGATATGGAACTGATAATTGGGCAGCTCGGTCCACTCCATCACCGCTTCAAAAAAGTGCTCGTTGAATGCCGGATGCATCTTGATTTCGTCCTTATCATTCGGCACTCGAATGGAGACGTGGGCGGCATCCGGAAGCCAGGCGCGCACAACCCATTTTTGTTCACCGCCTATTTGAATGTGATGCGGGCCCAATATTTGGAAGGGATCGTAATGCAGATTTTGGGCAATCTGTTCAACATCGCTTTCTGTCACCGTGGGATTCAACAGATTGTTCATCTCCTCTCCTCGACCTCTCATTTCGCAAAAATCATGACGCCCACTGTCAGCATGAAATCTTCTGCATCTCCCCGCAAGACGACATCGTCCTTGAGCGGTGTCTCAACATTGAATATCCGCTGATAGGTGAATCCCACATCGATGAGTGGTCCCAGTCCGATATCAAAGAGAAAACCGCCCTGAATGCGCGCCCCCCATTTCCATTGGCTATCGTGAGTGTCCATCGCTGGGTAACCGTAGTAATAATAAAGCTCAGGCAATGTGGTGACAGCCCGATAATTAAAGATGCCGGCGAGAGGGGACAAATAGTATCGAAAAATGCCATCCGGCTTGGCAACGTGCAAGCCGGTCGTCAATTGAAATGACTCATTGCGCGTTTCAACGATGAGGCCATAGCCGCCTTGTGCAGCAGCGTTGGACCGTTTTTCGCCATAAGACAGATAGATGAAATCGAGTCGCGGACTGAGCCATTCATGGCCACCCCAGTTATAGATTATCTTTGCGCCCAGGCCCTCTCCCAGTGTGTTGGCGTTGGCGTACTTTTCAAAAGGGTAGGAAAACGACAAATTCGGCCCCACCTGCCAACTCCACTCCCGGCTGATGGCGCTCGCCATCATCATAAGGACCATAAGTATTAAAACTTGCTTATTCATGATGAACTCCAATTCATCTCCACTGTTGAAATTTCGTTGAAAATGTCTCGGTCATCTTAAACGTCAATGATGCATGCTCGAGTTCCGTTCTTTTTGCGATGCGTTTTCATTCCGCATAGGTGGCAAAGCGCGCCTGCATCTGTTCTGTGCTTCGCAGGCCATCGTATATGATCATGCGAAATTTGAACAGAGCGCTTTGCCCTTTTGCCAGCGTCAAGCCGAAACGCTGCGGATTCTCGACCTTGCGAGCGTTTTCAAAGGCGAACTGTCCCAGCGGATTGGCGGAGAACAGGCCATAACCGCGGGCGTGCCAGAACGTGGGATAATTGGTGCTGGTGGGATGGTTCAAAATTGCAATGCCGACATCAACGCCTTCGATCTGTCCTTCCAGCTTGACCCATTCGGCCCGTTTGCCCCAGACGCCCTTTTCGCCTTTATCGCCGTTTGAACTCTGATACTCACCGGTGAAATCCTGTTCCTGCAGTGGATGCGCCACGCGAATGGCGAACATGCCCTCCTTGGTGTCGCCGAATTCCACTTTGTCTTGCAGAGCGGTTAGGGTGATGGTGAAATCAATCGCTGTCTCCGCCTCGCCCGGAATGAAGAGCATGGTGCGCTCCTCCCGCAAGAGGGCAACATTCTCTTTGCCGATCCATTCGGATTCGGTCGTCAGCTCACCCGACGCACCCCCTTGCATGTTTTTCACCTGCATATGCTTGATCTGCGGCGGAAAAGTTGTATTGTTCCAGAATCCGTTACCGCTTACTTCATCGTAAGTGAAAAAGATGCCGGTATGATGCGGATGATCGTGGCTCTCGCCCGCCACCTCGGCAAAGGGAAAGCTGCGCGTCACGTTCAAACCCGCGGGTGTCAAGACGGGAAAGAGAATCGGTTTCGTCACGCTCTTGCCAAGATATTGAGACGCCGTCACATAGGAGGTGAACACCTTGCCATCGATTAAAATGTCAATTTTATCCTCACCACGCACAAACGTCACCCGGTCTCCGGATGTGGAGGTGCAGGCGCTCAAAAAGACGAGCATCGTTACGACGACAGTGATAATAGTATTCTTCATGATTTCATCCCTCTCTGTGTTGCGTGCAAAACAAAATAAAAATAATAAAACACTTTTACAACCCATTTATCCCTTTTGCGCGACAGTCAACTGTCGTTCAAAGGATGTATAGGTCGCTCTATCGAACAGGCAAAAGACCACCCTTTGCAGCAGGACATCGTTGCACAGATGTCGACGAACAGCGTCGAGCATGATCCTGGCGCAGCGCTCGACCGGAAAGCCGAATATGCCCGTGCTGATCGCCGGAAAAGCAATGCTCTTCAGACCGTGCTGTTCAGCCAAGGCGAGAGCGCTCATTGTCGCTGACTGCAGTTTGGCCTCTTCATCACCGCTTCCCATGACAGGCCCGACAGCATGGATGACAAACCTGGCTTTCAGATGGCCGCCCGAGGTAATGGCAGCGCTGCCCGTAGTGACGCGACCATGGTTCTGGATCCACTCCCGGCTCTCGGCCCAGATTGCCTCTCCCCCTCTGCGCGCAATAGCGGCCGCGACGCCGCCGCCGTGCGCTAGATGTTCATTTGCGGCGTTGACGATCGCCTCGGTATCCATGTCGGTGATGTCGCCCTGGACCAGCTCGATCGTCCGCGCATTGACCATGATTTTCATTTCAGCCTCCGAGCCAGACGTTTTGACGCCCGATCTTTTCTCGCAGCTGCTCGACGAGCTCGATGCTGGGTGCAATTCGCAGCGTCCTTGACTTGAGCGTATAGGTGCCATGGCTCGCCGTTTTGACATTGATATAGACCGGTATTTCTCCCTTGTGCACCTCGAGCAGGGAACGCACCTCTTGAATCATGGCGTCATTGGCGCGATCGGTCTCAATGGACAGGACAAGATTACGGGTGAATTTTTTGCCGGCCTCGTCCAAAGAAAGCACCTCATTGACGATCAACTTTGGCTCGCTGCCCTCTCTGACGCTGATTCTCCCGGATGCGACCACGAGGGAATCCACATGCAAGAGGCTACGATAGGCTTCAAAAGTATCAGCAAAGGTGAGTCCTTCGATCGTGCCGGTAAAGTCGACGATCTTGAAAAAGGCCATGGCGCGATTTTTTCGATCCAGGTGCGTTTTCAATTCGCTGATGATGCCGCAGATGCGAACAGGCGTTTGATCTTTCTGTTCAGCCGCCTGATCGAGTGCTATTGTCGAGAAAGCGCGAACCTGATCGCGATAGTCATCCAGGGGATGACCGGAGAGAAAAAAGCCGAGGATGTTTTTTTCGTGATGCAGGATCTCATTCTGCTTCCAGGTCTCCACGAGCGGCAACGGCGGCTCTGGAATCTCGAGGGCCACATCCGCAGCAAAATCAAACAGCGACTCCTGGTTCACCCTGCCGTTCGATCGGCGCGTCTTTTGACCAAACTCCACCGCCGACTCGACAGCGGCATAGAGCTGCGCGCGCGTCCCCGGCAGACTGTCGAATGCGCCGGCTTCTGCCAGGCTTTCGAACACCTTCCGATTGACCGAGGACTCGTTCAGTCGTCGCGACAAATCAAAAATCGACTTGAAGGGGCCGTGTTTGATTCGTTCCCTGACGATGGATTCAACCGCCCCCTTGCCGACATTTTTCACCGCGCCCAGCCCAAAACGAATCCTGCCATCCGAGACGACAAAATCCCATGTGCTCTCATTGACATCCGGCGAAAGAACCTCCAGCCCCATGCGGCGACACTCCTCCAGGAGAATAGTGATTCGATCGCTGCTGCTCATCTCACTGCTCATGGTCGCTGCCATGAATTCTGCAGGATGGTAAAGTTTGAGGTAGGCGGTCTGGTAGGCGATCACCGAATAGCAGACCGAATGCGACTTGTTAAAGCCGTATCTGGCAAATTCTTCCATGTAGCTGAATATTTCAAGCGCCTTTTCTTCTGTGATATTGTTCTTCTGACAACCGGCCACGAATAGCGCGCGCTGCTTTTCCATCTCTTGCAGCTTTTTCTTGCCGATAGCGCTGCGCAGCGAATCCGCGCCGCCAGGCGTATAGCCGGCGAGATCTCTGGCGATGCGCATCACCTGTTCCTGATAGACGATGATGCCATAGGTATTATTGAGGATGCTCTCCAGCTTTGGATGTAAATACTCGATCTGTTTGCGGCCATACTTCCGATCGATAAAGTCATCGATCATGGCCATTGGGCCAGGGCGATAGAGTGCGTTCATGGCAAAGAGGTCATCAATGGTGCTCGGTTTCAGCTTTTTCAGATACTCCTGCATGCCCGAACTCTCAAACTGAAAGATGCCCACGGTGTGGCCATTGCCGAACAGCTCATACACCTTTGCGTCATCGAGCGGCAGCGAATCCAGGTCGATGTCGACGCCGTTTGCTCTTATGGCATCGAGGGTGTGCTGAATGACCGTCAATGTCCGCAATCCCAAAAAGTCGATTTTGAGCATGCCGGTGTCATTGAGCACGTTCATTTCATATTGGGTTGTGATGTCGCCGTCTTTGGTCTTGTAAAGCGGAATATAATCGGTCAATTCGCCCGGTGCGATCACCACCCCTGCGGCATGGATGGAGGAGTGTCGAGCCAAACCTTCGAGGACGCGCGCATACTTGATCAATCGGCGATGCGTATCATCGCGTTCTACGAGCTCTTTCAGCTCCGGGACCGTTTCGAGCGCCTGGGCGAGATCCGAATGCGCCGGTATGAGCTTGGCAATCTTGTCCACATCCCCATAGCTCATCTTCAGAACTCGACCGACGTCGCGGACAACACCTCGAGCCGCCATTGTGCCAAAAGTGATGATCTGGCATACGCTGTTATAGCCATACTTTTTTTTCACATAGTCAATGACCTCTTCGCGACGTTCGTAACAAAAGTCAATGTCGATATCCGGCATGCTGATGCGTTCCGGATTCAGAAATCGTTCAAAATAGAGGTCATAGTGAATCGGATCCAAGTTCGTGATGCCAAGAGAGTAGGCGACGAGAGAGCCTGCCGCTGAACCACGGCCAGGACCGACAGGAATGCCCTGTGCGCGGGCATAATTGATAAAATCCTGAGTGATGAGAAAGTACCCGTCGTACCCCATTCTGCTGATGATGCTCAACTCATGCTCAAGCCGATTTTTAATCTCCGGCGTCACTTCTGGATAGCGTTTTTCAAGGCCAGCATAGGAGAGCGCCCGTAAATAGTGTGAGAGATCAGCGCTGTCATTCTCTTTCGGTATCTCAAATTCGGGCAGATGATAGGTCGTCAGATTCATTTCCAGATTGCACTTGTCAGCCACTTCCAGGGTATTTTCAAGCACATCAGGGTGCTCGGGGAAGAGCTCCTGCATCTGCTGATAGTTCTTGAAAAACAGCGCATGCGAGTTGTAGCGCATTCGATTGGGATCATTGTAATCTTTCCCGGTCTGCAGACAGAGCAGCACATCATGCGCTTCCCAGTGTTCTTCTTCCAAATAGTGGATATCATTCGTCGCGACGACCTTGACGCCCGTCTGCTCACCTATCTTGAGGATGGCGTCGCGAACCTGGTCTTCTTCTGGGATGCCATGTCTTTGCACTTCGAGGTAAAAATCATCGGCAAAAATGTCGACATATTTTTGCACAATTGCCAGTGCGCGATCATAGCCCTCTCGCAGGATGGTATTGGCCACCTCGCCTTTCAGGCATGCGCTCAACGCGACCAAACCCTGGGAATGTTGGCGAAGAATGTCGTGATCAATCCGCGGTTTATAGTAAAAGCCTTCGAGATAGCCGCTGGAAACGAGCTTTATCAAATTTTTATAGCCAGTTTCATCTTTGCACAAGAGCACAAGATGATGGGAAAATCCGCTTGTGCGCCTGGCGCCGCCTCGGTCAAAGCGACTGCCAGGGGCGACATAGACCTCGGAGCCCACGATTGGCTTGATCTTTTGCGCTCTGGCCTTTTTATAAAATTCAACGGCGCCGAACATGTTGCCATGATCGGTCAGCGCAATGGCTCTCATTTCATATTCAAGGGATTTTCGGACAAGGTCTTCGATACGGCAAGCGCCGTCCAGCAGACTGTAATGGGAATGGTTATGCAGGTGTACAAAATCCGCCACGCTCTCTCCTCTGACAAGCACTGTTATCCGCCACTCATTTCATCAACTGTAACACAGGTGAAAGATAGAGAATTCAACTTTAAATGAAAATGTATATTTTTTCGACTGGATATAAAAAAAAAGGCCTCGCGTCAGCGCGAGACCTTGGATTAGCGTCCGATTATCAGAGGATTTGCGGAATCAGATATTGTGGTAATAGCGTTTGGCGACGCCGGCATATTCACTTCCCTGGTAAGTGTCAAGGAACTCGCCAAATGTTGAGCGCGCCATCTCCGACTGGCCGAGACGAGCATAGCTCAAGCCGATCATGAGCTGCGCATCATCGTATTTATCCGGCGCCGTGTAGGCGAAAACCTTTTGAAACTCCAGCACCGCTTTTTGATACTGCTTCAAACCATAATAAGATTCACCGATCCAGTATTGCGCATTATCTGCCAGCGGATGATTGGGATTCTCCTGCAGGAGCGCGCCCATCGTGGCAATGCAGCCATTATAGTCATACGACTCGAATTGCCGTCGTGCTTCATTGTACTTGTCCGCAAAGGGACCGCTTTCCACCTGGATGGGATTGTAAGACCTGAAGATGAGGGGTTCCGAGCTCGATGAAAAAGATGGCGCGGTGGCGGCGGCCAATGTGACATCCGACTGCAATTCCAAGAGTCGGGCGTTCCGATTATCAATGATCCGGCGTAAACTGTCGACCTGGACGCTGCGCCGTTCAAGGATCGTCTCCAGTCGCTCTACTTCACTCAACAGTTCGCGATAAGCGACAACACCGGCGGATACGTGCGCAGGTTCCGCAGCGATGCTGTTCTGTTCAGCAGGCGAATACATCGTCGCCTCATCTTCTTCGAGATTCGCCAGGAGCGCCAGCAGTTCGGCCTCATCATCGCTGGTCATCTCACTCTCTTCGTCCGCAGGCGCGCTGAACACCGTTTCGTCAACCGATTCATCTTCCGGATCATCGGTCGCGGCAAACATGGCCGTATCCTGCCCGTCGTTGGCGAGATCGAGCATTTCCAGGATCTCCTGGCGATATTCATCATTGGCCCCGGACAAATCTTCTCCCGGCGTCACGATCGTCTGTTTATGGGCGCAGAGCATGAAGAGGCCGATGAGCATGACGGCAAGCGACACGAGCACAGATCGGTATGATTTTCTAGACATCACAACACCCTCTTTTTTTTATGACTTTTCTTTGCTCAACTGAGCTGCTTGTTGAATGAGATCCGCAGCGCTTTTGAGATGCGCTTCCGTCACCTTTTCGCCGCCAACGAGCTGTGCGATCTGTTCTTGACGTTCGCTCGCGGTCAGTTTTTTAATGCGGACCTGCGTTCGTTGCTCATCAGCAACTTTTTCCACCAGATAATGATCATTTGCCATGCTGGCAATTTGCGGCAAATGAGTGATGCTGATGATCTGATGGCTCGCGGCCAGTCTTTTTAAACTGACGCCCACGGCTTGGGCAATGCGTCCGGAAATGCCGGCGTCAATTTCGTCAAAGATCAGAACCGGCACATTGTCCGCTTCAACCAACAGCGTTTTGAGTGCCAGCATGATGCGCGAAATCTCGCCGCCGGAGGCGATATTGACCATGGCTTTGAAATCTTCGCCCGGATTCGATCGGATGATGAACTCCACATGATCGATTCCCTTTGCGGTCGCAGCAACATTCTTGCCGTCGATACGAACGTAGAGCTCCTGTTCGGTCTCTCTGATCTCGTTTGCAATCCGAAATTCAGCTTTGGCCATGCCCAGGTGCGCGAGCTCTGCAGTGACTTTTTCAGCCAGGTCGATGCCGCTCTTTTGCCGAATCGCTGAAGCGCGTTGGCAGAGGTCGGCGAGAACGTCTCTCTCTCTTTCAAGCTGGGCGTGCAGATCGGCAATGGACTCTTGCAGATTTTCCAAAAGACCAATCTCACTCTCGACAGCCTGTTTGTGATTCAGGACGCTCTCCATGCTGCCGCCGTATTTTTTCTTCAGGCCATTCAAAAGTGACAGTCGCTGTCGAATGCGCTCTAGTTTTTCAGCGTCAAAGGAGATGCTGCCGGCATATTTCTGCAGCAAAATCGAGATATCTTCCACAATGATGCGGGCACTCTCGCATTCGCGGCGACTGGTTTCGAAGTCCTGATCGATAGCGGCCAGCTCAGCCAACACTTTTTCCGCTGTCCGGAGCTCTTCGGCGACTGCTCCATCTCTTTCGTAGAGCCGGTCGCCCAGCGCTTTGGCTTTTTCAAATAACAGCTCGGCGTTGCGGAGAATTTTTTCCTCGCGCAACAGCGCTTCCTCTTCACCATCCTGAGGATCAACCGCCGAGATCTCATTCAGCTGAAATTTTAGCAAATCTCGTGCCTGATTGGCCTGCTGCTGCCGATCTCGCAAAGTTGCGAGTCGGTTCTGTATATCTTTGAGGGTGTTATGGGATTGTTTGATCTGTTTGAGCAATGCAGAATTATCCGCAAAGGCGTCCAAATAGTCGATATGTCGGCTTGATTTGAGCAGCAATTGATGTTCATGCTGTCCGTGCAGATCGACCAGAAGGTCGCCAATTTCGGCCAGGAGAGCCAACGATACGGGAGAATCGTTGATGAAGCAACGACCTCGACCAGAGGCGTTCAACTCGCGCCGAATGATCAATTGTGTATCATAGTCGTCGAGATCGTTTTGCTGTAAAACATTTTTGATCTGTGCGCCCTTGATATCAAAATGCGCTTCAAAAATGGCCTTGAGGGCGCCGGTGCGAATGGATTCTTTGTTCAGCGGTTCACCAAGAATGGCGCTGATGGCGCCGACGATGATCGATTTCCCGGCCCCGGTCTCACCGGTGATGATGTTCAAACCGGCGCCAAAGTCGATCTTGATTTCATCGATCAGCACATAATCTTTGACATAGAGTGATCTGAGCATGAGTATGACTCTTTGATCGTCTGCCAGCCCA
Source organism: Candidatus Zhuqueibacterota bacterium (assembly GCA_003854995.1). Classification (GTDB taxonomy): domain Bacteria; phylum Zhuqueibacterota; class Zhuqueibacteria; order Residuimicrobiales; family Krinioviventaceae; genus Kriniovivens. The sequence goes on along the minus strand of RQOI01000612.1, from coordinate 10,720 downwards.
ATTCTTTTTGCCCGCAGCGTGCAAGTGCTATTGACGAACGAGGGCGATCTTGCCCGATGTCGCGGCCCCCTCCTTGGTCGTCACAAGATAGATGTAGACTCCGCTCGACACCAGCTCACCGTCATCATTGGTCCCATCCCAGCTGACGCGCGCACCAAGGATCTCACTGCGGGGGATCTCTCGGACGAGGAATCCATCCGCTGTATAGATTTTGACGCTGGAATTCAGCGCCAGATTATCGATGTAAAAACGACTGTTCTCCGGATCGACGATGAAAGGATTGGGATAACCACGCACGGCATTAAGGTTCGATGCCGGCTTGGTGAAGGGCGTCCCGAATCGGGAGAGGCCATTCGTCGTACCAATGTAGAGCTCTCCCGTCCCTTCATCAAAAGCCAGGCTGGTGATGAAATTGGAGACGAGCTGACTGTTAAAAGTTGTATAATGGTTCCAGGAAAAATTGTCCGAGTCCAAGACGCTGAGCCCGCCGACCGTGCCAATCCATTTGTTGTTGCGGGGATCGACATAGAGCGCCTGAATGTTGTCATTGATCACATTATAGCGCGCCCCGACCGTGCCGAACCAATAGTTCAAGCCTTTTGTCGTGCCGATCCACATTGTTCCGTCCAGGTCTTCCGCCAATGCGGTGATATTATTGCCTTCAAGGCCCTCGGTCTCATCCAGAAAGCCGCTCAGGTCATCATCATCCTTTATGAAGGGGGAGCTGTTGTCATCGAGGACTGAGACGCCATTTGCTCCCATTCCGTTGCTGGCGCCTGTGCCGATCCATTTTCGACCGATATTATCGATCTCAAGGCAGGAGACGTTGACGGATCGAATGCCGTCGGCTGAACTCCAGTGCTGCCAACTCGAATCCAAATCATAGACATGCAACGACTGTTTATTGCCTGAATGAGAGTTGAGGAACCACATATTCCCCTGTGCATCAGAGATCAAATCAGTGATGACGACATAGTTTTCCGCGCCCTCGACACCGCTCAAATGCCCATCCATGGCGTAGAGGTTTGTGAACGCGATCGAGTCGCCGTCCACCTTTTCGAACAGCGTGACGCCGCCACCCCAGCTTCCGGCCCAGATTCTTCCAAATACATCTTGCGCAAGCGTCCGATAGTCATAGTTTGCCAGACCTGTTTGGCGAGTAAAGTTCGTCCACTTGACGCCATCAAAATAGTACACGCCGCCGGTCGGGTTTTTCGAAGAAGTCGCCCAGAGATGGCCATCCCGGTCGACCAGCAGATCACTATAGGTGTTGCTCTTTGGGCCGTTCACGCTGACGGCCGACCACGCTCCATTCTCCCAGAAATAGAGACCGTCATCAGAGGTGCCGAGCCACAATTGGCCGCTCGCGGTGGCGCGAACCCGCTCGCAATTGCCGGTGAACGTCCCCAGAGTGATCCAATTGCCAGCATCTTGCACCATGACGCCCAGGTTGGATGTGACGGCCAATCTGTTTTGCCAGGTGCACAGACTCTTGATATTGTGATTCAGCAATTCGGCGTTCGACCACCCATCCGCGTCATAAAAACCGATGCCATTTTCAGTGCCAGCCAGTATGAGCGCATCTTGCTGAGCAAGATCATTCACCCGCGCTCCTGGCAGGCCATCGCGCACACCAAAATGTTCCCAGGCGCTGGGAATTTGCTTGTTGGGGAAATCGATAGGAATACGGCGGATGCCGTCGTTCTGGCCGATCCAGACATAGTCATCCCGGATGAGAATAGCGTTCACCGCGCCGATCTCCGCCTTCCAGCTTCGTTCCCATCGCTGTTTCGCATCCAGTTTCAGCTCGGCAATGCCTTTATCAAATCCGACGAGAACGTAGTCGGGCTGGGCCACAATACAATTGACATTCAACGCGTTCTGAAATTCATTATAGACATCCCATTCACCCGATTCGATATCCAGTATTTGCAGCAATCCATCGGGCATGGCAATCCAGATCAAGCCGTTGGGATCGTGCGCAATCGTGACCACATCAATCTGCGCCAGCCCTTCGCTGTTGGTGAAGATATTATAGTCATGCGTATTGACATTCACCCGCAGGATGCCGCCGTTGGTCGCACTCCACACCATAGAGTCGGCGATGGCAAATTCGCGAATCTCCGAAGTATTTGTGAATGTCTGCCAGTTGCCGACAGCTGCATATATGACAGTCGACAGGGACAGACAGAGCAGCGAGAAAATTTTTTTCATCATTTCAGATCCGTCGGTGAATTCATCTTGGCAAAAAGATTTGCCATCTCAATAGCACTCAACGCTGCATCCCAGCCTTTGTTCCCCGCCTTGGTGCCGGCGCGCTCGATGGCTTGCTCCAAGGTATCGGGTGTGATGACGCCATAGGTCACCGGCAGGCCTGCTTCCAGGCTGACCTGCGCAATGCCCTTGGTCACCTCGGCGGCGATGTACTCAAAATGCGGCGTCGCGCCGCGAATGACAGCGCCGAGACAGATGATGGCGTCATACTTGCCGCTCGCCGCGAATTTTTTAGCTGCGACCGGAATCTCGAAAGAACCCGGCACCCAGGCGATATCGATGTCCTGCGACTCGCCGCCATGCCGCGCGATACAATCCAGCGCACCTTCCAACAGCTTGCGGCAAATGAGCTCATTGAAGCGACTGACGACAATGGCAAATCGCTTGCCCGTCGCCTGCAGATGACCTTCCAGTACGTTTGGCATGGTTCCTCTCTCTTCTGTCTCGTTTTCAGGACATATCTTTTTCATTCAGTATCAGGTGGCCCATCTTGTCTCTCTTGGTCTTGAGATAACCCTCATTCACCGCATTCGGCTCTATTTCAACGGGCACGCGTTCAACGACCTTGAGGCCATAGCCTTCCAGGCCAACGACCTTTTTGGGATTATTTGTTAATAACCGCAGTTGGCGGATGCCTAATTCCGACAAAATCTGTGCGCCGACGCCATAATCGCGCAAATCAGCGGCAAATCCCAGCTCCTCGTTCGCCTCGACCGTGTCCTTGCCGCGATCCTGCAAATGATAGGCGCGGATTTTATTCGCCAGTCCGATGCCACGACCTTCCTGGCGCATATAGAGGACCACGCCTCGACCCTCCTTTTCAATGGCCTGCAGGGCGTAGATCAGCTGATCGCCGCAATCGCAGCGCATCGAGCCGAACAGATCACCGGTGATGCACTCGGAATGAACCCGCGTCAGTATTGGTTGCGCAGGATCCAGCTCGCCTTTAACGATGGCCAGATGATCCTTATCGTCAAGCTGGCTATGAAAAACATGCAGGGTGAATCGCCCGTATTTGGTCGGGAAATCGGCTGAGGCGACTTTAACGACAAAAACCTCGGTGCGATGACGATGCGCTATGAGTTCGCGGACAGTGATAAATTTGAGATTGAACTTTTTCGCCAGTTTGAAGAGGTCGGGCACCCGCGCCATGGTGCCATTTTCATTGAGTATTTCGCACAAGACACCGGCGGGCGCTGCGCCGGCGAGTCGAGCCAGATCGACGACCGCTTCGGTGTGGCCGGCGCGCTGCAAAACGCCGCCCTTGGCAGCGGCGATCGGGAAAACGTGGCCGGGTTTGGCAAAATCTTTTGCCGTCGTTTTCGGATTCAGCAGGGCCTGGATCGTCTTTGCTCGATCGACGGCCGAAATGCCGGTCGAAACACCAGATCGGGCATCCACGGAGACCGTGAATTTTGTCCCTAAAAGCGCTGTATTGTACTGCACCATGGGATGAATTTCCAGCTCCCGCAGGCGCTCATCGGTCATGCCCACACAAATCAGTCCGCGGCCAAAGGTCGCCATGAAATTTATTTTTTCGGGCGTCACTTTTTCTGCGAGCAGGATAAAATCCCCCTCATTCTCGCGATCTTCATCATCCGCGACAATGACAATATCGCCTGCGCGAAGCGCCTCCAGCGCTTCTTCTATGGTATTGAAACAATTTTTCATATCAAAAACCCAGTTCGGACAGTTTTTCGAGCGTCATGCCGCTTGCCTGTTCGTACGGCCGCAACAGTTTTTGCACATATTTGGCCATAATATCGACTTCGACATTGATCGAATCGCCGATCCTTTTCTTTTGCAGCGTTGTGGCCTGCCACGTGTGCGGTATAATGGCGACGCTCACCAACGTCGAGTTGAGGCGTGCGACGGTCAGGCTGAGGCCATCCAGGGCAATGGAACCTTTTTCGACGACAAATCGAGTCAAATGGTCAGGCAGCTGAACCGTCAACCACTGGCCAGGATGGGTATCATCAATCGAGATGATCTGAGCGATGCCATCGACATGCCCCAGGACAAAATGACCACCTAACCGTGCCGAGGCCCTGAGCGCGCGCTCCAGATTGACGACATCGCCGACAGATTTGTGCACAAGCGTTGATCGAGAGAGCGTTTCGCCAACCGCCTGCGCGGTAAAAGTGTCATCGGTAAAGTGCTCGACCGTCAGACAGACGCCATCGACGGCAATGCTGTCGCCCTTTTTAATATCAGCTAAAATCTCATTCGCCACAATCGTCAGGCGACGTGCAGCACCCCGGTAGTCCGCCTCGCGAATCCGCCCCACTTCTTCTACGATCCCGGTGAACATTTTGCCTAAATCTCTCCGCTCGCTTTTTTCAAATGAGCGGAAACCATGAAATCACTGTTCAGTCTTTTGACCTGCAGATTTTCCAGCTCGAGAGCGGAATTCATATTCCGGATTCCCAGATCGCCGATGGCATCCACACCGGTTCCCAAAATCTTTGGCGCGAAAAACATGACAATCTCATCGGCATTTCTGCTTTTCAGACACTCAGTATGGACGTTGCTGCCACCCTCAACCATGACGGACGTAATTCCCAGATCGCCGAGCGCCTTCCAGAGAATATCCTGCGGCACCCAGCCCCGTTCATCGGCATCCAGAACCAAGACCGTCGAGCCGCGTTCGACAATTCGACCGATTTTTTCCTTTGAGGCTGCATTTGTCGTCACAATGATCGTCTTGTGAGGACTTTCGTCCGACAGGACATTGGCGTCCAGCGGCACGCGCAGCTGACTATCAAGGACAATCCTTTTTGGCGCAATGCCCTTGACTTTTCGAACAGTCAGATGCGGATCATCCCTGAGCACGGTCTCGATGCCCACAAGAATGGCATCATGCATGCTCCGCAGCTTGTGCGCTACCCTTCGAGAATCTTCGCTCGTAATCCATTTGGAGTGCCCTGAACTGGAAGCGATACGTCCGTCGAGCGTTTGCGCCAGCTTTAATAACACATAAGGCTTACCCGTTTGAATATACTTTATGTAGCAGCGATTCAACTCGCGCGCCTCATCCGCCAGCACATTTTCAACGACGGAAAGCCCCTTGGAACGTAAATACTTTATTCCGGAACCATTGACCAGCGGATTTGGATCGACCAATGCCACGACGACTTTGGCGATGCCGGCCTGAAATATTTTTTCGCTGCATGGCCCTGTCTTGGCCGTGTGGTTGCATGGCTCCAGTGAAACGTACATCGTGGCGCCCAGAGCGTCATCGCCGGCCGCATTGAGCGCGTTTATCTCAGCATGCGCTTTGCCGAATTTTTCATGATAGCCCTCTCCAACAATCCGCCCTTCTCGCACGACAACAGCGCCGACCATTGGATTCGGACTCACCAACCCTCGCCCTTTCATGGCGAGGCTCAATGCGCGCTTCATGAAAACCTGGTCTGTTTCAGAAAGGCCCTTTTGCTGTGGACCGGATGATGATCTGCTCTTTTTCACTCTAATACTTTTCTCATGTCTCTATAAAATAGCCCTAAAAGTCTTCTTTCAGGGCTTTTCATTTCGCAAAATTGTATTTCTATCGATCGGAGATTTTGGATTTTCATCAATAAATTTAACGATAATAGGCAGACAAAGCAAGGAATATTTAGCTGACGCGGTACGACGTCAGTTACTGGTAAAATTGAAAAAATCAACACAAAACCACAAAAACACAAAGGATGACGAAGAAAAACTTTCGCCCTTGATTCCTCGGCGACACTCGGCGTTCCCGGCGGTTGAGTACGCATTTTGCGTATGAGCCAAAAGCAAGTTTTCTCAAATCTCGACGAAATCTTTTCGAAAGGATTCTTTAGAAAATGCCGGAACAAACCAAAGGATTTTGCCGAATCTCAAGTTTTACAGTCCGGCGCACCAGAATGTCCGGCGATAAAAACTGAGGCGACATTGTCGTTACACCTTATTTTCATCTTTCGACCTCTGGGCGTATAAAAATCAGCGTCATAGACTCTGAGCAGAATGGATTTCAGAACCCAAACAGACGCCGGTTCTCTTTAATTCCTGCGCTGCGGCAACCATATCTGGCCAAAACAGCAGCATATGACCAAATCGATTCACAAAGAATTTGCATTTCTGCATCCGCGCCGGCAAGTCGCCTTGCAGATCGACGAGCATGCGGTGGCTCTCCCCGGTCAGGCCCTTTTCCAATTCTTGCGCAAGATGATGCATATCGGCAAGCCAGAACGCTGGTCCCGCTTCTCGCTCGTCAAGGACAGTGTAAAGCATGTTCATCTTGTCAGCAATTTCATCGCGATAAATGTCTTGTATTGCTCCGGCAAAGTCATGATCGTCCGCCTCGGCAAAATCGACCAGAAAACGCCCCGCCTGCTGCAGATTGTAAAATGCGTCTGAGCTGGAAGGTCGAAACCTGAGCAGGAGCGCATTGATACAGTCATTCAGCCCCCAGGCGGCCGTGGTGCGGAACTGCTCCTCTTTTCGCGGCGCTGCTCTCGGCGGCGGCGCATGCCGAATGAGAAAAGGTTGAAAGCCCAGCAAGCCTTCAAGATAACCGATGCGGCAGAGATGGGCAAAGACAGCATCCTCATTTCGTTGAATGGGTGAAAAAGGTATGGGGACGCTGTCATCAAGACCAATGTTCATCGTCATGCAGCTTGGGATGTCGGAAATCGTCAGCGATGGGACAAATTTCGTCACATATCGCGTGCTGAGCAGCTTTTCATACTGCTTCTCATCAGCGACGAGCTGTTGAAACGCACGATCTCGCATGAAAAGTCTGTACAGGCTGTCGCCTTCGCCGGAATCCCCAAAAGAGCCGAGGAAAGTGGCTTTGATAGCGCCGGTCGGCGAGGTAACTTTTTTCAGCAGCGCTGAATCAATGTCGTCTATGTCCAGTTTTTTCTCCGACGTGAGGTGATGCTGCAGCGCTGGCGCAGTGATATTGGCGCTAAGAAGCTGCGCATGCAAGCCAACGAAATCAGCATCGGCGCATTCGCTTGTCGCATCAAAAGTGTCCTCCGGATGAAATATATAATCGAAAATTTTGTGCGCACAGAGCGCCACTTGATCCGTGCAGAAAGGGGACTGAACGCATCGACACTCTGTATCATCGTCAACCTGAATGATCAGCTCACCAATACTCTGTAGCTGTATGGTGTTGCGCGAAGCACCCATCTTGCAATCGAGATATCTCTCCCCCAGCAGACAAAATCGACAATATTCGAGAGGAATCCCCAGCCGATGCAAGCTTGTGGCAAATTTTTCACGATCGTCTCTTGATGTATAACGGGCAGTCAGGTTATAGCGGCGCGCCACTGCTTGCAGATTCAGCCTGTTTTCAAGCATGCCGACCGTGTCCGTGGAATCGTCCACCACATTCAACACCACATGATGGCCGTGCAATGCAGCGTTCTGCGCATAGCTCTCCAGAGCGCGCTTGAGCAAATGCGGCCTGTTTTTGGTCGGAATATTGATCGATTGGACCATCGGATCGTCGCTCTTTGACGAATCCCTGTCAAAGACAATGAAACGAAATATTTCTCTTTTGACAAAGCTGTCGGACAACAGAACTCCGTCTGCGATCAACCGACTGACGCTGGCAGTGGTTCGTGCAAAGGCATTCTCGTCAACCGGCATGTCACTGTCACGGGCGCACGTCTTTATGAACGGGAGAAAAATCTTCAACAGCCTGGAACATACATGCATCTGCGCAACAGCCTGAAAAAGCCGCTTGCTCTGAACGCTGCAATGGTGAAGCGCATGTCCGTGAACATCATCAAAATCACCGCAGTGCTGCAGCAGGCTGTAGAGTTCATCATCGCCCATGGTTCTGATGTGGGTGAGTTCAGAATTGAAATAGTATTTGCCGCGCCCGATTGGCCGGACATTCATGCCGAGGGCAGAATAGCGTTCGCTCACAGGTCCCTGACTTTTTTCATCCTGATCTCCAACCATCCGTCTATCTGTCTGGAATTCCTTTTCCAGGCAAGCCTCATCGCTGTAGCGTCTTGTCAATTCCCGTATATCCGTATATCTGGCGACCATCTGGGCGGCTGCCACACCGCGCGCCCAGTTTGTCAGAGAGTTCTGATGTGCGGCGTCGAGCCAGAACTGCAAACGCGCTGCATACGGGCTCGCGTCTCGAGTGCGAGAGGTGCAAATGAGCAGGTTCAGCGTCTCCAAAAAGGCGGCGCGCCAGCCGTAAAACGGTGACTCTGCAAAGTCATAATCCGATGCAACCCGATCGATCCATGTCAATTTTGGCCATAATGCGGGAAAACTGAGGGTGAAGGTTTCGTCGCTCAGCAACAAATGCTTCGGCAACAGAGCAATGCCGTAGAAATGATATAAAAGGTCATGAAAAAGCGGATTTCTGCTCTGCCAGACAAAGACTGTGTCATCCTCGAGATCGTGCGGGGGCGCAAAACTGAAATCGTGCGCTACAAGATGAGCACCGGCGACGAGAAAAAAGTGATCACTTTTAATGCACGCGAGCAACTTTTGTCGAAAAGCTGCATCCTGCTGCCGGAAGAACAGCCTTTGCGACTGCGGGAAACGACTCTTGAGGACACGCCAGTTAGCATCGGAATTCGGCTCGCCGCTGGTGAGAAAGAGTATATCCATAGGTTTTCCTGTGATGGTCAACGCAACATGAAGAGAGTTTTCATTTTCCAATCGCTCTGAAAAACTTTACCAGCGCCTGCCGGCTCATCCTCTGGCCACTGCCCGATCTGATGAATTTGTTGTCGGGTGAAAAGGCTGCGATGTAAGGCAAATCGGACAAGAAATAGCGCTCCGCCTCCGGCGGCACGTTTTCGAGGCGATAGAGACGGTCAAGGCATCCATATTGGTCGAGAATCGGCCACAGACGGTTCGCATCATCCTGATCACACTGCCGAAAGACGATATAGACCGCGAGATCCCTGTCCGAGCTGCTTTTTGCACATTCAAGGATCTCCTGGACCATGGCATGTTCTCCGCACGGCGTGCACAGAGAGAGATAGAACAAAAATATCTTGCAAGCCTTGTCAGCATCGAGATCAGACAGCGTCAGCTCTTCATCCGAATAAATATTTACCAGTCGCGCCTTCCCGGATACCAGCAGCGTCACATCGGCTTGCCGGAGGCTGACATCCAGGCCAAGCCGACGCAGGAGCGATGAAAACTTGCCGGCAGAGCCGAGTGGGCCCACATATTTGACCCGCCCCCTTTTATCGACAAGGAGAATAATATCTGTCGCATTGTCCTCCACGCTGGTGATGATCGGGTCAAAAAGGTTAGACTGCGGGACGACAGGGAGCGGATTTTTGCTGGTATCGGCCGTCGGATCAAGCGCAATACGATAGACAGCTAGCTGGTCTTGCGGCAGACAATTGGTGAGCGCCGCCAGATAGTTTGACGCCATCGTCGATGCCGCTGAAAACGGGAAAAAGAATAATGTCACGGTATCCCTTTGCGGCAGCTGATATGTCTTGCCATCCTTCAGCAGCATAAAGGGAGAGGACGGCAACAGAGAATCGTACGAGAATTCAACGGCATCACTCACCAGCAGCGGAATGAACAGCAGTTGCGCTGAAAAAACAAATCTCGCCTTGGTCCATGCTGACATCGCCGCTCAACCTGCCTTTCTCTTGTCGATTTTGCAGACGCCCAAGTACTCTTTTTCATGGCTATAAATCCAGACAGTCGAGTCATTCGCGAGTTGAAAGCAGGTGGGCGCGAACGGTAATTCATCATTGCCGAACAGACGGCCGACGAACTCGCCTCTCTCATTAAAAATCATGGCCAGCGTCCGTTCTCTTTTGAACTTGCCGCCAAATGTCGCATAGATCTCACCCCTGGAATCCAGGGCCAAGTTCTCGACACGATTGCGCCAGCTATTGCCGTGGCCAAACTGTTTGTCCAGCACCCGCTGAAATTGCCTGCTCTCGCGCCATTCGGCGCCACCCCGGATATCAAATCTCTGCGTCAGCTCTCCGCTGCTGCTCAGCAGATAAAATATCCCCTGAATATTCAGACCGAGCACTATGTTGCACTCTTTTGTGAGACAGATCAGCGGCGTGGTCGGTATATTGAGCAGATCTTTTTGAACGATCGCATTTTGAGCCAGCGCTGTCAGCAAAATCCCATCCGGACTGTAAACATGCAGGAGAGGGATATCCTCATTGCCGAGAAAATGCGGCACCAGTCGAGGAATATAGATGTTTCCGCCCTCATCCACATCAAATGACAGGGCCAGAACATCTCGGATGACGATATCTTTAATCCATTCGCCATCGAGGTCATAGAGTACGATCTTGTTGGTGCCTCTATCCAGCACATATAGCTTTCGATTTCGAACTTGTAGGATGCTGGGAGAGGTCATCTCAGCTGGACCTTGCCCATACGATGCGAAAAACCTGCTCGGCGTCCCCGCTTGACTGATGATGAGAATTTCGCCGTAATCATTCAGAATAAAGGT
>RQOI01000611.1 GCA_003854995.1 Candidatus Zhuqueibacterota bacterium | reverse complement strand
GCCCCATGCTCTCTGCCGATGCGGGAGATTGTTTAATATATCAAGCGTAATATTGACATCATCAACAATCTGCCAATCAAACATGCCAACGCAGATGAAATCAGCGCCGTTTTCAAAGGCAAAGCGAAAGCCGTCCTGCGGATGGATGGCGCCGCCGGCGAGCACCTTGAATCCGATGAGCGGAATCCTTTTATTTTGCATGAATTCGATGGTCTGTTCCGGAAACTGGCAAAAGATATTGTCGTGAAATTCGTCATGATTCGGCGATTTATCGCCGTCCACCGCAAATGGAATGCGTTTTTCGCGCGGATGGGCTGACCAATAGTTATCGTGATGCAGTGTTTTCATATAAAAATCAGGTACGATCCCCGCCTGATCGCAGGCGATCAACGCCTGAACAGAGTGGGCGCCCAGCCCGGCCACATATCCCTGTCGGCGGATGTAATCCATCGCATTGATGAGCACGTCCATCTCGTGATCGCGCACGCGCCAATCGCAGCAGTTGCCCTGGATCTGCAGAATATCGGCGCCGCTATCGATGGCGTAATCGATCGCCGTTCGCGGCTCCTCGCGGGTGGGATGCACCTGACATATGATTTTCAGGCCATTGCCATAAATCCGCCTGTACTTGTTGATGAGCGGCAGCTGGCTGCCGGTGCCGTTCATGGCGTTGATGCCCGCCTTTTCCGCAAGTTGCAGCGTCTCGAATACTTTCCATTCGGTATTATAGGCTTTGAACAGCGACGACACATAGATCAGATCACGCGCGTGTGACCATCCACCGATCAGGTTGCCGCCCATGATGAGACGGCTGATTTCAAAATCTTTTATTTTTCCTTTTGGCAGCTCGCCCCGCAAGTCTTTGAGTTTTGTATCGGGCAATTGGATCGTCGCACCTGTGACAGCATTCAACTTTTCCCAGCGCGCCTTTTTCGCGGTAGCATAGACAAAGGCGCCGAGCACCGGCAGGGTCGCCATCGCTTTGAGCACTTGACGGCGCGGCAGCGACTCTGCTTCAGGGTGTTTCAGGGCGGATTTCACCGTCGTCTTTGCCGGCTGGCGGTGACGACGCGCGAAGAAAAGTCGATCAAAACCCCAATAGTATCCCGCCGGGAAGATCGCTACGGCGAGGAGCGCTGCCATTTCAATGAGGTTTTTATTTACAACGATGTACGATCCTTCGGCCGGCAGGCCAAAGTCAATGCCGACAAATGGCGGATTCGCCACATAATAGAGTCCCAGGAGCAAGACGCCGAGGATGCTGGCAAAGCGCGTGAACAGACCCAGGATCAGACACAGTCCGATCGCTGTCAATCCCCATATATTCGCCGAATCGACAATTTTCAACAGCACGGGATCGGCGGCAATGGCGTGGAAATAGTCGGCTAAAATCCAGCGCGAGCTCTGCAGATAAGCGGCGGATGACCATTCTGGCGTCAAAAGTTTTGCAATGCCTTCGAACAAAAAATGCCAGCCGATGAGGATGCGCAGCAGGACGATGATGAAGATGTGCTGTCGGGGTGTATCGAGAGAGGGAACAGGTTTCTGCCGTTTCATTGTCTAGTGCCTTTCTGTTTCGCGGGATTTTTTAGAGTTTATAAATTGCCTATGCTGAATTTATTCGGAAAAATTTACTGTTTTGCAGACTCAAGCCTAACTTTATGTTTCTTGTGTCTTTGTGTGAGGCGCTTGTGAATAATCCAGGTTATTGTACATTGAAAATTAGAACATTGTCGATTCATTTTCTGAGCGAATAGAGTGCACGATGATCTCACACCAAAGCGTTCTCCCGCCCTGAATCGCAGACAAACAGACAGGACGATTTGGTCCATTCGCTGGCGTTGCGCATAAATTTGAAATCAAGTTGATCGCTGAGGCCAAAAATATTAACATCAACGCGGGGAGCTGACTTTAAGGCGCTGCTAAAATCTCCTATCATGACATGAAATTCTGTCAAGGATGGCAGGCGCGCCTGATCATTGAGACCTTCGAGAAAGTTGTACAGCTTTTCTTCCTCGTTCTTGTTCGGAGTCACCGTGACGAGATTGATTTTGCCATCCCAGTTGAGCTGCAGTTGCAGGGCGATGAGCATGGCCAGGTGCCAGTTTGGACTCTTGTCTCGAAGCCACAAGCTGATGCTCTTTTGCATGCCAAATGCCATGCGGGCGTGCTGGCGCAAGAGGACCGTTCCCATGTTAAATCGCTTTGCTTCCTGGACCAGAGCTTGAATGTCTCGATCCGAATCGCGATCATTGCTCAACGTGAGAAATAAAATGTTCGGTTGAAACATGCCGGCTTGCAGCGTCTGCAGCACGAGACGCGCGCCGTGCACGAACTTGCGATCCTCGATCACCGAGCTGGTGACCATG
>RQOI01000610.1 GCA_003854995.1 Candidatus Zhuqueibacterota bacterium | reverse complement strand
GTTAAAGATCAGCGCCATGCCGAGAATCTGCCACCAGGTGATGTAGCCGCGCAAAAAATGGAGATACCACGACCAAAATCCTCTCCGCAGGCCATCATGATAGTCCGGATCTTTCAGTGAACCGGGATAACGATGATGGTCAAAATGGTTGCGCCGAATCTTGCTGTACGGAAACAGCGCATAGACGAACAGACAGAAGGCGCCGATGGCCGCGTTCCATTTGTGTTTGCCGGGAAGAATGGCGCCATGAATGGCGTCGTGCGCGGTGATGAACAGTCCGGTGTAGAGAAAAGTGAGCACCAGCAGGCCCGCGGGGACTAGCCATGGATTCTCGCCGAGGTCGCGCTGCAAGAAATAGATCAGGGAGACCGCCCAGGTGAGCAGAATGAGGATGGCGATGTAAAGACCGATTTGTTTTTTCATTTCACCGAACCGATCTTATAAAGATGAGCGTAAAATAGATGGCCTGGGCGATGTAAGAATGGAAGACGAATGGCGGCAACTGTCTGTGAAAAAGATGCAGTCGCGCGCCAAACATCGAAAATACCATAGCAATGCCAAACCAGCTTAGATAGTTCTGCAGCGGCGGTAGCACCTCTTCCCACCTCCAATAGCCAAGATAGATGGCGGCCGGCTCCATAAGCAGATCGAACAGCACCATGAAAATGGCGGTCAGCAAGGCGAGCACATAAATGCCAATCTTCTCCTTGACGACCCATTGCGCCAGGCCCAGCGAGCTGATCTGAATACCGAGCCAGGCAAATCCAATGGCGATCGGCACACCGAAGAGTTGCGGCTGCAACACCTCACCATAGGCGTAACGGCCGAAAATCCAGCCGGTCTTGACGCCGATCGCTTCAACAAGAAAGCCGCCGAACAGCACAATGCCGCCCCACAGCAGCAGACGCTTCTGCCTGTCGCGGTTGATGAGTCTCATCTCCCATGTGAGGTAAAGCGCCAGCCCGATCAATATCGGCGCCGCAGACCAGCGCATCAGCCGCCCCAGCACGCCCAACAGGTGCCATAGTCCGCCGGCAACGAGAAGCAGGTAGAGGACAAATATCTCAATCTTTTCTCTTCGGGACATCTCAATTCCTATTTCTGTCGATTAACCTCGTCGAAACGGAATCTGTCGGCCCTTCCATTTGACACTGCCGCGCCGGTAGCTGAAAAAAGAACCAAGCCCGACGATCAGGGTGGCGCCGATGGAGAGCGGATTCAACAGCGTGCTCACGAGTATCGGCTGCTTGTATTTCAACGCCATGATCAGACGAATCACCACACCCAGCAGAACGGCGCTGATGCCCCACATCCGCAACGGTGCGAAAAGGAGGAGGAACCAGGGTAAAATATAAGCGGCGAACAGCATCATTTCAAACAGCAAAAAGGGGATGGTCCGGTAGCCCATGAGGCCAAAGGCGTTTTTGGCAAATCCATGATAGACCTCTGACCACGAATGGTACATGCGGGCGTAGACGGCATCGCGACCGGCGGCGGTGATGACTTTTTCGCCCCTTTTCTTCGCCAGTCGCGCCAGTTCAGTGTCTTCGACAATTTGATCTTTCACCGATTCGTGGCCCCCGAGCCGCTCGTAACCGTCTCTGGTGAAGGCGATCCATTGTCCGTTAGCAGCGGCCAGAGAGGGAAACTTGACATAATAGGTCAGCCATAAGGGCAGCAACGAATAGACAAACGTATCAAAAACCGGCACGACCAGCTTTTCGCCCAGGGTCCTGGTGATCTGTTGCGGAAAAGCGGAAAAGAGCGTCAAGTCGAGCTTTTGCATCCAGCCGATGGTCTTTTCGACGGCGTCTTGGGCATAATAATTGTCCGCGTCAGTGAAAATGTAATAGTCGCCGCGCGCCTGCCGGCTGAGCTGAAAACAGGCCCAATTCTTGCCAGTCCAGGACTCGGGCAGCTCGGCGCCGCGGACAAG
>RQOI01000609.1 GCA_003854995.1 Candidatus Zhuqueibacterota bacterium | reverse complement strand
CGTAATTCGTAATTCGTAATTCGTAATTAATAACCCAGCACACTCTCCTGGCCGCCCCGTTTCTCGACTTTGATATCCTTGAACATCGGCGCTTTGATGCTGACTTTGACGTAGACGCGCCTTCCCGGGCCGGTCGGCACCCAGTCAATATGGGCTTCCCAGCAGTGCAGATCCCGATAGATGGTGAAACGATGGTTCGAGATCTCCATTTCAGCCAGATCGTAATGTGCACTGTAGCCGATGCGCCAGTTGCGGGTCAAGCCCACCTCCGCACCGGAGATGTCCATGTAATAGCGCCTGGTCGGGTTGGCGGGATTGTTCCTGTTCAAATCAAAGTTGAACGCCACGTTCATTCGCCACGGGATGGTGAGCGAGCGGATCGCGCGCTCTGACTCGAAACGATCCTCGCCCTCGAGCAGATGATCCTCAAGGATGTTGAGATCATCCTCTCCTCGTTCCATGAGCTGTTGCTCTTCGTAGGATTGCGCAAGGCGGCTATCCCTTCGGTCGCTTCGGGAAGCGCCGTCCGCTTTTCCCTGCAAGCGGATGCGAAAATTAAAGCGCACATTCGTCAACCGCGGCAGATGGCCGCTCTCCCAGACCATCTTGTCGACGCCGTACTGGTAAAAACTGTGCGACGTACTGGCGCTCAGGCTCATGTTGCGCGTTGGATTGGCTGTCCAGGACGATCGCAAATCGCTCAGTTTTTGCGTCGCTTTGAGATTATAGCTGGTGCTCAGATCGATGTTGAACAGATCGATTTTCTTCGCATCCTTTCCTTCGCCCTTGCGCATCTGGAACAGATTGCGCAGGCTGAAACCGACATTGCCGCCGCCAACGCCCGGGGTGCCGGAGCCAAACCTGTCCTTTTTGACGACGCCTGTGGGCGTATCAATATATTGATAATAACCCCATCCCTGCTGGGTGAAATCGGGCGCCCAGCTGAGCGAGACGCTCGGCGTCATGACATGCCGAAAAGAGTTGATATCACCCAAGCGGACTGGAAAGACGCCGTAGGCTTTGGTATTGGCGGAAGCGGAATAGCTAAAGCTGTGCCGCGCCGCAAAACCGCCGACATCTTGACTTTCGATTCGGTTTTTTTCCGAATCATAATAATAGTCATACGTTTCGACAAACCAGTCTTCGCTGAACGCAAGTCCCTGGTTCAGCGACAGCCAGCCGAAATATTTTTTCGGACTGGTCATGGAAAGGTTGATGTCGTGCGCGAGGGAGCGGCTCTCCTCCCACTTTTTGATCCGATCATCCACTGTCTCGTGCACCCATTCGCCATTTTCATCCAGATAGGCGGTGTCCCTGGGCACGGTCGTGTATTGCTCGCGCGCCGAATTCATCAGATTGCCGTTGTAGCTAAAGTAGAGCGAGTGATACCAGCGCGTCTCGCGGCTTTTTTTCTTCGCTGCAAAAATTGGCGACTGGCCGCGACGAAAGGAAAATTGCGGCAGCGTATAGTTCTGCAGATCTTGCTGCAAATCGTGCGAATGGGACAGATTCACGCTGAGGCTCAATTTTGGCTTTGGCCAGCTCTTCGAATAGGTGACATTGGAGCGCAGCTCGCGATTCAGCCTTGTATTCAGATTGGTGCTGTAGCTTTTATAAAAATCCTTGTCGCTGACAAATGTGCCTTCAGCGCTGATGCGCGAAGTCGGCGATAATTCCTGGCTGTGATTGAAGGTCAAATCCCAGCGCCGTTCCTTGCCGCCGCCGCGGTAGTCCTTGCGCGTCAGCGATCCGTTCACCCGACCATTCATGGAGTAACGGACGGCATAGTTTGCCCCGGCGCGAAAGAGAAAGCCGGATTTTTCAAAAAAGTCGACCATCCCCTTGGCGTCGAAATAGTCATTCGGCGCCCAGTAATAGCCCAATTCCCTGAGGAATCGGCCCTCCTGCACGCTCTCGCCGTAACGCGGAATGACGAGGCCGGAGTGTCGCCCCGATTGATGCGGAAAGACGGCGAACGGCAGGATAAAAACCGGAATGTGCCCCAGCCGGGCGATGATCGGTTTGGCAATGACCTTGTCATTCGGGATCATCTTCATGCGTCGCGCCTCAAAGTGAAAATGGGGATTTGAATCGAGATCGCATGTCGTGTAAGTAGAGTGCGAGACATTGTAGGTGTTCGATCCGACGCGCTTGATCTGTTGCCCGACATATTTGCCGCCCTCGACCTCGGAACGGCCCTGCAAAACCCGACCTTTTTCCGTCGTATAGTTATACTCCATCCGGACGCCGGTCATGGTTGTGCCGCCCTCCTGCAGCTCGGGTTCGCCGATCCAGTTGATGCGCAGGGTCGAATCCGTGCCGGCGCTATCAGCGGCAATCCAGGTTGTATCGGCCACGCGTTCGGCGATGATGATGTGACTGTCCCAGTCGAGGGTGATCTTGCCGGCTTTGAGGGTGATGTCCTTGTATCTGACACTGGCATTGCCGATGAGGTAGGATTTCCGTGCGTGCAAATCGTTATCGATGAGCGCCGCTTCGTAATAGACAATAGTGTCCAGTTCGGAATCCTGCTCGATCTCGATGGGCTGGCTGAGGGTCGTGTCCGGCGCCAGCAATCCCACCGGTTCAGCCGGCGCCGACTCTTGCGCAAAAAGCGGCAGAGCGATGAGAGATAAAAATATGTAGGCGATTCTGTTCAACAGGTCATCTTTAAAAATTCGCAGCTGTCTCTATCTCTTTCTTTTCGGCCACAATTTCAGCAGTCGTTCCCGAATCCGCGCTTCGATGCCATTTTCCGTCGGGCGATAGAACACGCGTTTTTTCGCTTCTGGCGGGAAATAGTCCTGCTCGGCAAAGCCGCCAAAATCGTGCGGATACTTGTAGCCGGCGCCATACTGCATCTCTTTCATCAGCCTTGTCGGCGCGTTTCTGAGATGCAACGGCACATCGCCGGGCATCTCATCTCGAACCGTCTGCATGGCGTCGTCGATGGCCAGATAGGCCGCGTTACTCTTGGGCGCCGAGGCGAGATAGGTCGTAGCCTGCGCCAGGACAATCCGCCCCTCCGGCATGCCGATGACGTTGACGGCATCGAACGCGGCCGTGGCGAGCAAAAGAGCGTGTGGATCGGCGTTGCCGATGTCCTCCGAAGCCAGAATGATCAGACGACGCGCAATGAATTTGGCATCTTCGCCGGATTCGAGCATGCGCGCCAGCCAGTAGATGGCTGCGTCCGGATCTGAACCGCGCACGCTCTTGATAAAGGCCGAGATGGTGTCATAGTGATACTCGCCCTTCTTGTCATACAATAGCGTACGACGCTGCATGGCTTCTTCTATCAATGGACGGTCGATGACGCGTTCGCCGTTGACATCCGGCTGGGCCAGTTGCGACGCCAGATCCAGAGCGGTCAGGAGGTTGCGAGCGTCGCCGCCGGACAATTTGATCAGCAGCGCACGGGCATCGTCGCGCAGTCGGATGTTCAGCTTGCCGAGTTCTGCATCCGTATCGATCGCGCGCTGTACCAGTCGGTTGAGATGCTCGTCCTGCAGCGATTCTAATTTATAGACACGACAACGGGATTGCAGAGCTGAAATCACCTCAAAACTCGGATTTTCCGTCGTGGCGCCGATGAGCAGAATCGTCCCGTCTTCCACCGAATGCAGCAGCGCATCCTGCTGCGCCTTGTTGAAGCGATGGATTTCATCGATGAACAGGATCGTACGCCTGCCCAAAAAACGGTTCTCCGTCGCCGCTTTGATGATTTTTCGCAACTCTGCCACGCCCGAGGTCACGGCGCTGATGGCGTGGAACTCGGAAGAGGATTCCCTGGCGATGATGCGCGCCAGCGTCGTCTTGCCCACGCCGGGCGGTCCCCACAGGATCATGGAGACGAGCTGGTCCGATTCGATCGCCTGGCGCACTATTTTACCCTCGCCGAGCAGATGATCCTGGCCGACAAAATCAGCGAGCGAGAGCGGTCGCATCCGTTCGGCCAGCGGCGGCTTTTGGGTGTTGGCAAATAAGCTCATAAAGTCCTGATAAAGGTTGCTCAATCTATTGAAATTAGCAGGGAATTGCAAGATCGAATGTTGACTCGAGGTACAACGTCAGTTACTGGTAAAATTGAATAAAAAATCAACACAAAACCACAAAAACACAAAGGATCACGAAAAAAAACTTTTGCGCTTGATCCCTCT
>RQOI01000608.1 GCA_003854995.1 Candidatus Zhuqueibacterota bacterium | reverse complement strand
GAAATTGTGCAAAACGGCAGTCTTTGGCAAAGTCGAAAGATCGACACCGAGCTGCAAAAACACGAGGGCGCTGCGAATCGCCGAGGGGCAATATGAAAGAGTTTATGACGTTGCATGAAAGTTCAGTTATTATTCGCGCAGCTTTGCACTCGATGATAGCTTTTTTAGCTCGACGGACACAACTCATTCTCTCTCTGCGTTTCTCTGCGAACTCGGCGATTCCAAGTACTCATTTTCCGGAAGAATCAAAAATTTGTACTTATCCGCCCTCCCCACTCTAATGTATCTTCTAGATAGCACCGGTTCATCCATATCCTTCCTAAATTCTGCCACAAGCACATATCCCCCACCCTTTTCCGGCAATTCAAGACACACCGGCACATACTTGTTCTCATTCGGCCGGATCTCCAGCACCAGACTTGTCGCCCAGACATCATCGCCAGCCAAATTGAGCAAGCGAACGCGCACGATGCCATTGACAATGTGTTGCTCGTCCGTCACCCCGACCAGATTGAAACAGAGCGATGACCCCGGCTCATACGGCTCACCCATTTTGATGTAGCGTTGATCGCGCAAATCAATGTAGACGCCCGTTGGGGCAAAACAGTGTTTGAACCATTGTAAGGTCGGACTTGGATTCAGTTCCGCCACATCGCCCATCCACCAGTCGCCGGTGAAACCGAGATTGTCGGAGAGATAACAAAACGCCAGGATGCCGGCCAGATCGCGCCGGGCGCGCAGCCACTCGGTCTGGCACTGCAGCCAGTAGGCCTGCATCTCCCATCTCTCCTGCGCAGTCGCATCTGGTCCGAGATAGTAATCATAAAAGGCGCGCGTCAGATGCGAGGGCGCGCCGTTGCGCCACAGCCAGACCCAGCCGTATTCGTTGATGAGCTGCGCCGCACTACTTTCAAACTGGACATGCCACTGCTCCGGCCACCAGTGCAGATCGCCGAGCGGATAGGGATTCTCCTGCAGATGCGCGGCCAAATTCGTCATCCAGCCGGGCGTCATGTAGGGATGCGGCTCGTCCATCTCATCGAGCGCCATGTCCGCACCGGTCATATAGCCGGCATCCCAGATGCGCGTCGGATCGAGCTGCTTCAACTCCGGGATGAGCTGATCACCGACATAGTCGTTCCAGTTCTCGTTGATCGCGTCCCAGATGATGATGGACGGATGAGCGCCGTCCGACCAGACCCAGTTAGTGTATTCGGCGCGGATCTGATCGTCCCACCCGTGATGCTGCCAATAGAGCCACTCGTTCTGCAGCATGAGACCGACAGAATCAGCGATGTCGTACCAGAAATCCGGCGCAATGCCGACGCACACGCGCATGGCGTTCCAGTTGAGCTGCTTGGGATAGTGCGCCAGCAGCCTGGTCACCCAACGCCGATCCCAGGGCAGATGCCGGCAGTCCGGATCTTCAAAAAAGCGATGCAGGGTGATATTGGCGCCACGCAAAAACGTTCGCTCGCCGTTGAGATAAAAATATTTGCCTCGCCGCGTAAAATCGCGCATGCCAAATGTCTCACTGACAGCATCGAACGCCTCGCCTTCTACTGTTGACAGCTCTATGTGCGCGACGTATAAAAACGGATCGTCCGGCGACCAGAGGTGTGGCTTGTGCAGGGGCAGACGCAACTCGACCGGTGTGATATTGTCACGCCTGACGACGGCGCTGCTGTACACTGGCTGGCCGAAAGCCTCGCCCGTCGATTTTTCAACGAGATTCACACGCACGATACATGTATCCGACATTTGCTCGCCATAGACCTGCTGCGCCTCATAAAAATTACGGAGCAGTAATTTCACTTGCAGCTGATTCTCCTCTACGGACGGCAGGAGGAGCGCTTTATGGATCCGCAACGCGCCGGTGAAAGACAATTCCACATCATCCCATATGCCGGGAATGTAATTGACCTTCTCTTTGTCGGTGCTGCCCGCCGCAGGACTCGGCAGCCAGCCGCGATCGCCGACGCGGATGAGGATTTCATTCTTTCCACCATAGTTCAAGAACTTGCCGACCGGCAATTCAATCGGCGTATAGCATTCCATGGATTGACCAGCATCCATGCCATTCACATAGACCTGTGTGATGTATTGGCTCTTTTTGATGCTGAGGACAGCATACTGTCTGCGCAATTCCTGCGGCACATCGATGACCTTTCTGTACCAGCTATATTTCGGATCATATTGCAGATCCAGGACTTTGTGATCGGTCTTGAATTCCGCGCTCTCTGACTTGGCATAAAGTCTGTCATAGTGATCGATTTTGGGTTCAGCCATATGGACCAGACCCGGCACCGGTATCGTTCTGCTAAAGATCCGCGGCGGAAAGGCGTCTTCGGTTTGCTCGAACTGCCACACACCGTTTAAAAGCAGAGTGGTTCGCGGGCCGGGAAACAGCTGCGGCGCGATGAGAAAGAGAAAAATCAGCGACTTTTTCATAAGGCATCCGACTTTGATAATAAAAACCAAATAGAACGTATTGAGAATTTGTTATAATTATTCACCCGTTTCCGGGCAATATAAATGAAGATTTTTCAAAAGATAAAATAGTGTACCATTCATTGAAACACAAGGTTTTTTCCCGGACGACCAGTCGTCTGCAATTTGGCGCTTTTTCTGTACAATGGTGCTGTTTTTCACCTGAATCCACGCATGATGCACGTGGGATGCTCGTTCGTACTTTTGTCAGACAACTCTGATTTGGGATGAAAACATAATGTCTCAAACACAGTTTCGCACATTAGGGGCGGGGCTGTTCTTCGCAGTGTCCGTGTTATGCCCGGGAATTTTCAGCCAGACGATCAAATTCACCGATGTGACGTCCGCTTATCAAACGCCGGGAAACACCGAGGGCGGCGTGAGCGCGTATGGCCACGGCGTGATCATGGCGGATATCAACGGCGACGGACGATCGGATATTTATATCTCCAATGCCGTTCGCTACGCCGATGAGCTCGCCGAGACCATGTATGTCAGCACAGCCGACGGCTATCAGGAAAACGATCAGGCCCGCGGCGTGGAGGACAAGTATGGCTGGACCGGTTCGCACGGCATCTGTTTTGTCGATTATGACAACGATGACGACTTTGACATCTATAACGCCACCACAGATGACCGAAACCGGTTGTACAGAAACAGAGGGGACGGCTATTATCAGGATGTGACCGATGCCGCCGGGTTACCGCTCTACCGAATTGTCTTTCCGGATTTCGATTCCGCGGCATATGGCTATGGCACCCGCGGCGTCACCGCGTTCGATGCCAACGGCGACGGCTATATGGACTTGCTGGCGGTCAACTGGGGCCCGGCCGAAACCCGCTATGATTTGAATAGTCGCATTGTCATCCCGCCGCAACCAAATGAATTTTATCTGAACAACGGCGACGGCACTTTTAAGACCGTGACGAACAGCGGCTTGACCTCGCCGCCAAATGACAGCTATAGGGGCACACAGGGCGTCACTGCAGCAGATGTGGATAATGATGGCGACATGGACGTGCTCATCGTGCATCGTAACTATACGGGTCTGACAGAAGATGGCCGCGCCATCAATGGCTACAATTCGGAAAGGCAAGTCCCCAATCAATTGATGATCAACGACGGACACGGCCATTTCAGCGACGAGACGATCGCTCGCGGTCTCTATCACGCCGCCAACGATGCCAACGGCGCCACATTCGCCGATTACGACAACGACGGTGATCTGGACCTGTTCGTTCCTCCCAAAGACAAAACGCGGCAATACGTTCGCGTCTATCGCAACCGCGGCGATGGCCATTTCGATGATGTCACTTCCAGCGTCAGCATCCAGCAGTGGGGATTCAGCACCTTTTTTCTCGATGCCGACAACGACGGCGATCTCGATATCATAGCGCCCAGGACGCGCAACTACATCTCTTTTTACCGCAATGACGGCAACGGTTCTTTTTCCCTGCAGTCTGGCGTCGGTGTAGAAGTCCTGGCCTATGATCCGCGCGGCGGCGCCATCGGCGACATCGATGATGATGGTGACCTCGATTTTTATTATGCCGATGCGAACAAGGACATCGATCCGCTCTACAGCAATCGCTTGTTCCGCAATGACCTCAAATCATCGAATCGCTGGCTCAAAATCAGCGGCCGCGGACCAGCCGGCGACCGGGGTGGATTTGGTGCGAAAATATGGATCTATGACCAGGGTCATCTCGATGATCCCGACCATTTGCTCACCTACAGACAGGTCATCAACAGTTATGGCTATCTCTGCCAGGATGATCCGGAGCAGCATTTTGGCCTGGGTCAGCGCGATTCGGTGGACGTGAAAATAGAGCTGCTGGATGGCAGCGAACTGTTCATGGTGAATGCGCCCGCAAAGCGCAGGCTGTTTTTCTGCAAGCCGTCGCAGCTTGCCAGGACGAGCGGCGATCAGAGCGCGTCCGTCGGCAGCC
This sequence comes from Candidatus Zhuqueibacterota bacterium, assembly GCA_003854995.1. Lineage (GTDB taxonomy): Bacteria > Zhuqueibacterota > Zhuqueibacteria > Residuimicrobiales > Krinioviventaceae > Kriniovivens. The sequence goes on along the minus strand of RQOI01000608.1, from coordinate 3,259 downwards.
TGGCGCCGCAGCCGTTGGTGCTGCGCTTGCTGAGCGCCAATGGTGAGCCCGTGCATGGCGCGCCGGTCCTTTTTACATCGGATGATGCGACCGCGCAGTTCGTCCCATCCGCCGCCATCTACTCCGATCAGGAGGGGTACGCGTCAGTACGCTATCGTCTCGGTTTCAATCAAACGCAAATCGTGACCGCGCAGTGTCCCAGTGTGCCCGATGCCGAGGTGCAGTACACGATCAGCGGCGTCGGCGCTACTGTTGGCGACATTGAAATCATCGCAGGAAATGATCAACAAGGCCAGGCCGGCTATGCCCTGGCTCACCCGCTCGTGGTCAAAGTGACGGACAATTCGGGCCAGATCCTGGCCGACGCGGCGGTGCATTTTCAGGTGATGGGCGACGGTCTTGTCAATGGCCGCTCTTTTTTCGAGGTCGTGACGGATGCCGACGGTCTGGCGCGGGTGCAGTGGACATTGGGAGCACAGCCATCCGCGACGCAGACTGTCGATGCCTTTCCCCTCGCCCGACCGACGCTGCTCGCTCATTTTCAGGCCACGTCATTCGGTCCGCCGGCAAAGCTTATCTGCCTGAGCTCATCCTCTCTGCAGGGAACGGTCAACTCGTATCTGGCGGATTCTCTGGCAGCGCAAGTGCGCGATACCAATGATCATCCGCTGCGCGGCGCATTCGTCTCTTTTGCAGTTACCGCTGGCGGCGGACGGGTGAATGACGCGTCGGAAGTGACGGTTGCGAGCGATGCGCGCGCGCTGGCGAAAGTGAGATGGCGGCTGGGACAGAAAGCCGGGGCGCTCAATCAGACAGTGCGGATCTCTTCCGCCGGCCTCACGGGATCACCGACCAGCGTGAATGCGACAGCGCTCGCCGGACACGCCGCTGTGCTGGTCAAGGTGTCGGGCGATAACCAGATCGGCGAGATAAACAGGACGCTCGCGGCGCCATTGGTCGTCGCGGTGCAGGATTCCTTCGCCAATGCTGTCGCCCGACACTCGGTCCAGTTCACCCTCGTCGCCGGCGATGGCTCTTTCGGCGGACAGAGCGCGGTCACCATACAGACGGATGAGAATGGTTATGCGGCATCGACCGCAACGCTCGGCGCCGCCGTCGGCAACGACATCTACCATTTTTCTGTTACCGCTGCGTTCGAGGGAGAACCTCTGGCGGGCTCGCCGCTGTCCTTCACGGCATCGGGACAGTGGTCAAGCGCGACACGACTGACCTTGATATCCGCGTCAGTGCTGCACGGCACTGTCGGATGCATGTTGCCCGACTCTGTCAGAGTCCGCGTCTATGACGATAAAACTCCAGTGTCCGACCAACCCGTCGTTTTCACCATCTTGTCCGGTTCGAGCCGATTGCCAGGAGCGGCCACCGAGCTGACGATGCACACCAATGCAGCCGGTTTTGCCGCTGTCGCCGTGCAGCTTGCTGAAAAACCTGACACGACGATCCTGCGAATTCAGGCGAACAACGGCGTTCGCTCGCTCGATCCGGGCGCCATTGACGTTCGCATCGTGGCAGAGGTCGGCCCGCCGGATCCAGCGACGAGCCTGTTCACAGCGCCGGACTCGCTCATTGCCGATGGCGCAACAGCCGGCACGCTGCAGATCCGACTCTGCGACGCATTGGGCAACCCTGTAGCGGGGCAAAATGTGACCTTTTCCCATTCCGGCATCGAGATTCACATCGTTCAACCGCTCTCCGCGACGGACAGCGATGGTCGGACGTGCGGTTTATTCACGGCCGATGCGGTTGGCCGAGCGATCATCGCTGCAGAAGTGGAGCGTCAGACAGTGCTCACCGTTGCAGTGGACTGCCTGCCCGGTCCTGCGGCCAGGGCCTATGCGCTGGGCGATCATCAGCGGCAAAATCCGGAAAAAGAGTTGCCGCAACCAATCGGTCTGCTGGTCACGGACGCCTGGGACCACCCGCTCGCCGGCGAAAAAGTGACCTTCACGGTCATGGATGGCGGCGGCCAGATCATCGAATCCCAGCCAATGGTCACAAACTCGAGCGGGCAGGCGCTCGCGCGCTGGCAGCTGGGCGCCATTGTCGGCGAACAGCACGCGCGCGCCGTCGTGAGCGGCTTGGACACCACCGTCGTCTTTACAGCCATCGCCCAGCCACAGGGCAGCGCGCAGCTCGCCATCGTCTCGGGAGACAGGCAAATTGTGCGAATCGGCGAAACAGCGCCGGATTCACTGGTGGTTGAGCTCCTTGACCAGGCCGGCCATCCCCTGCCCAACGTCGTCATCACTTTTTCCGTCGTCAGCAGCAGCGGCGACGATAATGGGGCCATCATGACGACGGCGCGGCAAAACACAGATGCAGGGGGGCGGGCGCGAGCAGTCTATCGCGCCGGACAGAAAACCGGCATCCAGCGCGTGCGGGCCGAGTCGTTCAGATGGGGCAGCGCGGAATTCACCTTTTGGGTGGAGAGCGAGCGCACCTTCACGCTGATAAAGATGTCGCGCGACGGGCAAACAGCCCGTCCGCTGGCGACGCTCTCCTGCATGGTCAAAGTGCTGGATGTTTGGGGGCGGCCGGCGCCGGACGAAATGCTCATCGCCACGGTCAAAAAGGGTGGCGGCTCGGTATTGCCCGATTCGATCGCTACAACCTCGCCCGGCGGCGTGGCATCGATCGCCTGGCGTCTTGGCGCATGCGGCGAACAACTCTTGCAGGTCAGACCGGCAAAAGGTCAGGGTTCACTGGTCTTTACCGCGCTGGTCAATAATAACGCGCCCACCTTCACCCAATCCTCGCGGGCCATCCGATTTGTCAATATCCCCATCGGAGAAGAGTTATTGTTGCCCCTCGAAGCGAAAGACAAAGAGTTGGATACGATCAACTATACGGTCCATCCACTTCCCGATGGTGCATCGCTTGCGGGCGACACCATGAAGCGGTTCAACTGGAAACCGTCCCCCTCTCAAAAGGGCGCCTATGATCTCATTTTCGTGGCAGCGGACAGTTATGGGGCAGCGGACAGTCTCTCGCTGCACATTGACGTCACCGAAGAGCTGCGCTATTTTGCGATTCTGCAGCGCCAGCCGGAGCAGCGACAACTCGACATCGCCTATGATGAATCCGTCCTCTTTGCCGTGACCAGCGATTCCGCGGCGGCGGTGCCGGCCATTGCGTGGTCTGTCGAAGGAGAGCCTATCGCGGCTGGGCCGAGCTGCGTCGTCCATTTCACAGCATCGGCATTTCCGGCAGCGGATTTCCGCATCTTTGCCCATCTCAT
>RQOI01000607.1 GCA_003854995.1 Candidatus Zhuqueibacterota bacterium | reverse complement strand
CTCTTTTGCAGCAAGCCGTCGACAGCCGACTGATCAGCGATGTCCCGCTCGGCGCTTTTTTGAGCGGCGGCATCGACTCGAGCGCCATCGTCGCCATGATGGCCCGTTCCTCCAAGAATGTCAACACCTTTACGATCGATTTTGCTGAAAAAACCTTTTCAGAACTTGAAGATGCCCGCAGCGTCTCCAGACACTGCGCGACCAATCACAAGATTCTAAAAGTTTCGACAGATTCGGTCGCCATTTTGCCGCAGATCGCCTGGCACTTTGACGAGCCCTTTGCCGATTCATCCGCCATTCCGACCTACTATGTGTCCAAGATCGCGCGCGAACACGTCACTGTCATTCTATCGGGAGACGGCGGCGATGAGCTGTTCGCCGGCTATCGCAACTATTTCAATCGCGACAGATATAACCTGTTATTTGCCTTGCCTTATAGCCTCAGAAAAAATATATTGGGTGCAGTCGCCGCTCTGCTGCCGATTCATGCACCCATGCGAAATATGCTCAAATATATTGCCAGCACGGCGCAGGACAATGGACAGGGCGCGCCCGGATTCTACCCATATATCAAAGAGGATCTTCTCAGTCGTCCACTGTTGCGCGAGTTTCGGACCATGGATCCTCTGCTGTCTCGTCGCGATCTCGTCGCGCAGTACATGGAACACGACAAACTCACGCGCATGCAGCTCGTCGATTTGCACCACTATCTCCCGGGCGACATTCTCGTCAAAGTCGATCGTATGAGCATGGCGAATTCTCTGGAGACACGGGCGCCTCTGCTCGATTATCGGATGGTCGAGTTTGCGACCGCACTTCCGGTCAGTCACAAAATGAAAGATGGTGTGAGCAAATATATCTTGAAGCAGGTTTTGCGAAAATATGTGCCTGAACATATACTGACAAAGGCAAAGCAGGGTTTTGCCATTCCCATCAGCAAGTGGTTTCAGGGCTCGCTCAACGGGTACGTGAAAGAGATGCTGTTGGATGAGCGCAGCAGGGCGCGCGGCATCTTTAAGCCGCACGTCGTTGAAAACGTCCTGGAGCTGCACACAAAAGGACGTCGTGACTTTGGCGAATGGATCTATATGCTGCTGATGCTGGAACTCTGGTTTCAAACATTCATGGACTCGCAGACGAGACGAATTTAGTCACTGGTTTTTCCAGTTCTCGCCATGCATACACAGAGGTAATTTGATGGAAGGTATTTGCGGATTTATATCATTTGATCAATCGATTGCCGATATCTCTCAATCGATCCAAGACATGGCTCGCTGTCTGCCGGATGGCGAACCGGCAGAATACCAGTTCAGCATGAATACGAACTGGGCGCTGGCGCGCTCTTTCTCCCCCGGCGGCATGCCCTGCCCCAAAACGGTTATGTACCAGGATTCTGAACTGTCTCTGGTAGCGGTGGCTGATATTTATAACGCGGCAGAGTTGGCGCCAGAGTTAGACGACGCGGAGAACGAGATCGGCAAGGTGCTGGCGATCTGTTTCAGGAAAAACGGCAGAGATTGGGTGAGTAAAATTCGCGGCAATTTTGCGATCATCCTCTTTGATGGCATGGAAAACCAGATGATTGCCGCCACCGACCGTTTCGGCGTCCGGCCGCTCATTTGGCATCAACGGGGCGCGACGTACTTTTTTGCCTCCAGAATTAACGCTGTCAAACGCATCGCACCTTCTCTGGAAATCAATCCGACGGCGGTGTATGGCTATATGCAGTTGGAAATGATACCGGCGCCCTTGACGATCTACAAAAATGTCCAAAAGCTGGAGCCTGGTTATCAGCTGTTCGCTCGTCAACAAAGACATCAGCTCGATCACTATTGGGATATATCCAATCAGCCCAAACTTGAAAACAAAGACGACATCGCCGCGCGCGTTTACACGGCTCTCCAGACAGCTGTCGATGTGATGCGAAGCGGTGTAAAAACGTCGGATGAGATCGGCTGCTTTTTGAGTGGCGGCACGGACAGCAGCGCCATCTGCGGTTTGCTGAGCAGGCTGAATGGCGATAACGTGAAAGCCTATTCCATCGGTTTCCCTGAAAACGGCTATGACGAGATGATGTACGCGCGCATTGCGGCAAAAGCCTTTCATCTTGACCACCATGAGTATTACATCAAACCCGATGATGTTCTGCAGGTCTTGCCTAAACTGGTGCAAGCCTATGATGAGCCCTATGGCAACTCGTCCATCATCCCGGCTTATTTTTGTGCGCTGAACGCGCACAATAGCGGCGTGAATTATCTGCTGGCGGGAGATGGCGGCGACGAGATTTTCGGCGGCAATCAACGCTACAGCGACCAACAGGTCTTTCGCAATTATTTCAAGGTTCCCGCCTTGATCCGCGGCCTGCTGGAACCCTTGCTGATCAATCGGATGGAAAAGTTGCCGCTCAAGCTCCTACAAAAGGCCGGCAGCTATATCCATCGCGCCAAAATGGGCGAAGTGGAACGCATCGATTCTTATCGATATGTCCAGGACGAAGAGCTGTTCGATCCATCCTTTCTGGACTCGACTATGGTGAAGGAGACCGTAAATATCCCGAAGAGCCATTTCGCCCGCCTGCACGATGCGGAACTCCTGGATCGCCATCTCTATCTCGATATGAAGATGACCATCACGGATAATGATCTGGTCAAGGTGACGCGCATGACTGAACTGGCGGGCGTACACGTCCGATACCCGATGCTGGATCATCCGATCGTGGATCTGGCCTTTCGCATCCCGACAGACCTGAAGCTGAAAGGCACCTATGGCTTGCGTTATATATTCAAATATGCCTTCCGCGATCTGTTGCCGCAGGAAATAATAAACAAGAAAAAACATGGCTTCGGACTGCCGATTTCCGTCTGGCTGCGCACGCAACCTGGCGTGAAGGATTTCGCGCATGATCTGCTTTTCAGTCAGGCGCATCTGCAGCGCGGCTATATCAAAGCTGATTTTCTTGAAAAGCTGTGGAACCTGCATTTGCAGGATAGCACACCCTATTACGGAACGATCCTGTGGAAATTGATCATGCTCGAGGCATGGCATCAATCGCAGCTCTGAACAGGATCACGCTTGCAGCGGCCACTAAGGCGGCAGCAAAGACAGAGGCGCCCAGTATGTGACAGAAAGTCGATTTCGAGATATTCTATGACATCCAAATGCAAGGCAACATGGCTCATCGCAGGCACGCTTGTTATCTGTCTGGTCTCCCTGCTGCTGTTCACCCGGCGCTTTTCGCGCACTGATCTCTATGGGATGAACAGAGCCGGCAAGTATGCTGACGTGAATGGCGTTAAAATGTACTATGAGATCTATGGCTGCGGCGAAAATGTGATCGTCATTCACGGCAACAATGACTGCATTTGGGACATGCGCTATCAAATTCGCCACTTTTCCAGCCATTATCGGGTCATTGCTGCGGACAGCCGCGGACATGGCAAGTCTGAGCTTGGAGAGGGCACTCTGACCTATGAACAAATGGCGGATGACTGGGCAGCCTTGCTCGATCTATTGAAAATCGACTCAACTTTTGTCATTGGCTGGAGCGATGGCGGCATCATCGGCCTGCTGCTCGCCATTCACCATCCGCAAAAAGTAAAAAAACTGGCGGCCATGGGCGCCAACCTGCAGCCCGATACATCCGCTGTTCATCCCTGGGTGGTGAACTGGGTGAAAAGGCAGATGCAGGGCGTTGAGAGCATGATCGCCATGAATGACACGAGCAAAAACTGGGCGCTGATGAGACAACAACTGCAACTGTTAGAAAAACAACCCCATATTTCCCTGATAGATTTGCACAAGATTTCCTCTCCAGTCTTAATATTAGCGGGTGACAGCGATGTCATCCGCGAAGAGCACACCGTTCTCATCTATCAGAATATACCACAGGCACAATTATGCATTTTCCCCGGCGAGACGCATATGGCGCCTGTTGAAAATCCTGATCTTTTCAATAAAGTGGTACATGAATTTTTTATAAGACCTTTCCACAGGCCGCAGATGATAGACTATTTTGAGTAGAGCTCAGCGCTGCGAGGAAAAAAAGTGGCG
>RQOI01000606.1 GCA_003854995.1 Candidatus Zhuqueibacterota bacterium | reverse complement strand
ATTTTGAACAGATCGCTCTTTTGCGTCTGCGCCTGGCAGCCGATGAGGGCGATTTTGGCATCGGCCTTGGTGCGCAGCGCCTTGTTGACCGCTCGTCCCGTATCGGCATCGCATTTTTGCGTGACCGTGCAGGTGTTGATCACCACGATGTCAGCCGGCTCGGCAAAATCCACCACCGTGAAACCGCTTTGCGCAAAGCTCTGCTCAATGATCGCCGTCTCGGCCTGGTTCAGCCGGCAGCCGATTGTGTAAAAAGAGACTGTCATAGACCTCAATTTGCTACAGACTTTAATTTAGTTATTTTGGCAGGTGAAAGCAATTATTTTTCGGCATCCCGTTCTGCTCTGGTCAGATATGGTCTATCTGTCCCATGGTCTGCGCCGGCAGAGTGATATCGATTCTTTTGGCTTTATCGGCGGTTTCCATCTAGAATATTCTTCACAGCGTTAGCAATTCGCGCTTTCGATCAGTTATTTTCGGCGCCTTACGCAGTTCTCTTAAATTTGCAGCCAAAGTTTTAAGAAATCACTCTTCACTTGTCCTATATTATGCTGATTACGCAAAATGCAATAATTAATGCCATGAACGAATTCAATAAAATTAGCAAGAAATGTATTTTTTTGTTGCACAACATCAGCCACAATTTCTATATGAGTAACACACAACTCACTGAACGACTGAGGCCGCATGACATTTTGGAGTGCTCGAAGAAACCAACAATGCTCCATTTGCACTATTGAGCACTGTGTCTTTTCATACAAACTGATTCTCTCTTCTTTCGAAGTGACTATTCTGGCACTTGTTAATATTTTTCCTTCAAAAAAGTGCCTTTGTTTCTTGTTTGCAAGTATTTGAACTATATCCTTTACTTCTTTACGTCTTTTAACTTTTAAAGGCTGCAAAGTATCAAAAGGAATATCATCAATACTTAGGATGAGATCGCCTCTTTTTAATGTTGGATCTAAAGCTCCTCCTGCACCAATATCCACAATATCTGTTATCCTTCCTGAATTCAGTTCCTCAATTATAGCTGGATGAGGTATTCTTTGTCTCTTTCCGTAACCAGGAAACAAGAAAGTAATATCATGTCCTGCATAGTGAGTTGTCACACCTCTGCTGCTTACAATAGACTGTAATTGCTTTTTTAAAACCAAAGTTTTATCAAGAAACTTTGGGTACTTGCGAACAAACAGAATATTTTTTATAGGAATATTTGACATCGCAGCAGCTTTTTGAATTGAATGAAATCCAGCCATCTCTCGACAGCTAAATTGTGCCTGCTAAAATAGTCTTCACGAGAACGTTCACTTCTTAACTGATTCAATAACATGATCTGCATAAGATGTTCATGGAATTCTTGGTGAGATTTACAGTCACTGCAATCCGATACATTCAAAGCTAATTCATCAAGTGTTCTTAAATATCGAACTCCATGATGAAAATATTTTTTCCTTTGTTCATGACTTGGACTATAAAGCCCAGTCTGTATTTTCTTCAGAAATGATTATTGTATTTTCAATTTTGGTTTTCATCTTGTATGAGAAATTTTTCTCATTCAACAAATTTTCTAACGGTTTGCGAATCATTCCTATTGGGCAATGCTCCAAATATTGCAGAATCTTCGATATCCACTCTCTTGTAGTATTATTTGACTGTATATGGTACAACTCATAAATTAAGCAAGGAATAATAACAGATTTCTTTGCCAGATTTTCAATATGCCAGAAAACTTGCTGTTTAAAATGGACTTCCTCCAAAGTGATTGGAGGGTTAAGCGCTCGAAAATATTCGATTAATTCACTGAGCGCATTTTTATTCCCCAATGCAGCCAAACTTCCAAGGGTTGATACACTTTCAAGTTGTTTATTTTTATCAGCATCATTCAATTTAGCGGCATAATTACCAACTGGAATAGTTTTCCAGTCAATATTCTCTAGTTGATCTACTAATACAGCTGATTCGATTGCATCATTATTAAATTTCATAGTATCATCAAGTTCAGATTCTTCAGGTTCTTCGAAATGCTGACATGCCTCAGTGTCGCCAAGGAATTTTTTTTCTTCGATTAATTCTCGGCAGGAATCATAGTTATAACGTTTGATTAATTCATCAATATACCGTTCAAATACTTTGTCATGGAGGCATATACCGTATTCAAATGAACCTTCCATACTTGCCGGGAAAAAATAGCTGCAATTTGAACAGATTAATTCTATTTCTTCTGATTCCATTCTTAAATCCTATCCTTTATTATTTCCAATCGTTTTAAGATCAGATAGATCACGGGCTTTGCAGCCCGATTCCCTTATATGAAAGCACTCGTATGGAATTTAGCGCCCTGACCACCACATTTCTTAACCTGCGGGAATCCGTTGTCCAGCGTTCTGTGAACCGTCATCGCGCATCCGATGATTTTGCCCGTGAGTTTCGAATATTTGCATTGGGATTTCATTATCATCTTTTAGATATCGGCTTTTCCCTTCTCCGGCCGCCCCTCCGCATAACTGAAAATGACGATCGCTGCGCATGACAAGAGAAATCCAGGCACGATCTCATACAACTCGAAAATTCCGCCCGACAGCTGTTTCCAGATCAGGACGGTCACGCCGCCGACAATGATGCCGGCCAGGGCGCCCTTGCCGGTCATCCGCTTCCAGAACAGCGACAGCAGCACGACCGGCCCGAACGCCGCGCCGAATCCGGCCCAGGCGTATGAGACCAGATCGAGGACGCTCGAATCCGGCCTGAGTGCCAGGACAAAAGCGATGGCGGAGATGAGAAGCACCATGGCGCGGCTCATCCACACCAGCTCCGGCTGCGAGGCATTTTTATGCACGAAAGCGTGATAAAAGTCCTCGCTGATCGCCGAGGAAGCGACCAGCAGCTGCGAATCGGCAGTGGACATGATGGCCGCCAATATTGCCGACAAGAAAAAGCCGGCGATGATGGGAGCAACCATGTGATTCACCAGCACCATAAAGACGGTCTCCGATTCGCCGGTGGGCAATGGCTCGATGACGGTGTTAGCGACGAGGCCGATGAGCACGGCGCAGCTCAGGCTGATGAGCACCCAGACCATGGCGATGCATCGGGCTTGCGGAATCTCTTCGGCGCGCCGAATGGCCATGAAACGCGCCAGGATATGCGGCTGACCAAAATAGCCGAGTCCCCAGGCGAGCAGCGACAGGATGCTGATCCAAGACAACGGCGCACCGTTGATATCGTGAAACAGCGTCAAATAGTTATAATTCATTTGATGCAACGCTTCCCATGTACCGCCAATGCCACCCAGCTTGATGACAACCAGTGCCGGCACGATGAGGATGGCGAAGAACATGATCAGTCCCTGGAACAGGTCGGTCCAGGCGACAGCGTGAAAGCCGCCGAGAAAAGTGTAACTGACGATGACCAGGGCGCCGATGAGCAACGCGGCGATGTAGGAAAATCCAAAGACCGTGCTGAACAGCTTGGCGCCGGCGACAAATCCCGACGCAGTATAGATTAAAAAGAAGATGAGGATGAAGAGCGCGGACACGACGCGCAACGCCCGTGACGATGGCTGAAAGCGATTGGCGAAATATTCCGGCAAGGTGATCGAGTCACCCAGCGCATAGCTGAATCGCCGCAGGCGATCAGCGACAAACTTCCAGTTGAGAAAAGTGCCGACGGTCAAGCCGATGGCGATCCACGCGGCCTCGACGCCGGCGAGATAGGCGTAGCCGGGCAGCCCGAGCAGCAGCCAGCCCGACATGTCGGATGCCTGCGCGCTGAGCGCCGTGACCCAGAAATTGAGTCGTCGGCCGCCAAGGATGTAGTCGGACAGACTCTTTGTGCGCACATAAAAGAACCAGCCGATGGCGACCATGAAGAGAAGGTAGAGGATGAAAGGGATGAGGATTTGAATGTTCATGGGCAGAATTTAAGCAAAAATAGCGCACTCAGCGCACAACAATAAATCGCTCCGTATCTGTTCCAGTCGCACTTTGAGCCAACACCCAATAGACGCCCGACGCGTAATTTTGGGTGTCGAAATGAAAAATATGTTCACCGGCGGGCAATCGTCCTTCATGCAGCGTCTGCAGCCGTTGTCCCTTCGCATTGCAGACGAAAATTGCAGCCTTGTTTTCTTGGGGCAGAAAGAATGTGACATGCATGGATGCTTTTGCTGGATTTGGAAAAACGCGTATTCGCGAGGAGATCGGTTCGTGCGGCGGAACCTGATGCTCATCTTCCCAGCGCAAAATCAAACCCTGCGTCCCGACAGCCCACCCCCGATTTGGCTGCGTGAAAAAGATGTCCCACAGCGTGCTGTAGATCCCTGTTTGATATTCCTGCCAGGAAACACCGCCATCAGGCGTCGAAAGAATAATTCCCACATAAACAATCCAGCCGAACAACGGATCGCTAAAAAAGACGGCCTGTGGCCATCCCATGTATCTATCCGTGATGCAATACCAGGTCTCACCACCATCACTCGTTTTTGCCAATGAGCGCCCGCTGAAGCCATCGTCATCCCCTATGAGCCATCCATGTTGGTGATCGATAAAACAGAGGTCGCGGATACCACAAGTCAGCGGACTCTTTTGTTCTGTCCAGTGTTGTCCGCTATCTCTGGTCGCGAGTATGATGGAGAGATCGCGCGAGCCGCCGACGCACCAGCCGCAGTGCCGATCGACGAACTGAATATCGCATAGTTCAATGTTGGTGAAACAAAATTGTTGCTTCCACTGATCCCCTGCAGTGCCGGAAAACCAGATGCTGCCGTTGTCGGAGCAGAGCCATACGGAATCCGGCGTCGGAGAGCTGACAGCATTTATTTTTGCTTCGCCGACATGATGCTGCAGGTGCGTCCGACCATCGAGCAGGTGAAGGACCGTCCCATGACTGCCGACGATCCAGCCGCTGCCAGGGCCATTCAAATCGACAGCAGTCAGATCGACCGTTGTGCCGCTCAGCTGCTCATGCCAGGTCACACCGTCATCCACAGAGTTCAAAATCGAGCCGTTGCAGCCGACAATCCAGCCGATCTCACCTTTGAATTGCAGAGCGGTCAGCGTTTTCGTCATCCCTTTTTTTGCATCACGCCAGGTGAGCCCCATATCGTCTGTCAGCAAGAGTTCGCCTCCCAGACCACAGATAAGGGCCGTATTTGGCCCCGTGGCAACGATATTCTCAGATCCCGTCAGATAATCGGTCGCTTGCCACGATCGTCCGCCATCTGTCGTGCGCAGCATGTTGCCCCACGAGACGGCCGTGCCGACTGAATCATTGTAAAAAGCCATGGCTGTCATGTTTTTTTTAAAAGGTAATGGATATTGGTCCCACGTTTTGCCGCCATTGACTGTTTTGTGGACATCGTCCGCATAGCCGCCAACGATAACGGTGTTTTCGGAAAACACGTGCAGCGCTTTTGTATCAACCTCTGGGCCCGGACTCACATCGCTCCAGGTCTCGCCACCATCCGTCGTTTTGAGAACACCAAATCCCGTTGTGATCCAGCCAACTCGTTCGTTGACGAAACAGATTCTATAGATTTCGTCCCACTTGAGGCGCTGGCTTTGCCAACTCTCTCCGCCATCAGTGGTGCGCAAGATGTGACCATGAGTGTTGCCGGCAAATCCGAGCTGTGAATTGACGAAGGTGAGCGCAAGCAGCTTTGTCGAGATCGGCAGCGACACTCGGCGCCAGGACTCGCCACCATCTGTGGTGCGAAACAGTTGGGCGTCATAATTCGCGCCGCCGCCAATCCAGCCGTTCAGCTCATCAAAAAAATAGAGACAGCGCAATTCTTCACGCGTCGGCGTATTCAACTGTTGCCAGTTGCGGCCGCCGTCCACAGTCTTGTAGATGGCGCCCGCATTACCGACGACCCAGCCGATATCCTGATTGAGGAAAAAGAGATCGCGGAAATCAAATGGCGCCGGCATGGGACTGACAATCTCCCACTTTGCGCCGCAGACAGATGGCAGAAAAAGCAGCATGATGAGCAGTCGATTCTTCATTGCACCTCAAGGCGCTCAAAGTATCGTTCATAGGCCACCAGTTTATTGTCAGGAGAGATGGCCATCGATTTCAAGTTGGCGTCTTTTTCGCGCGGCAAAAGAATCCGCTCAGCGCGATTCGCCATATCGTATAAGCACAGATTATAATGGCTATCCAGATAGACCAAAAAACGACCATCCGGTGAAAAAGAGACATCATAAGCGTATTCAAAATTGAGTTCTTGCCGTTGCAAGGTGTTCAAATCGAGCAGGTGGGGTCCGCCGTAGCGATAATAGAGCTCATCCTTCACCGGAGAGAGCGTGAAGGAGCTACCGCTAAATTCAATGACTATGTCACGAGAGGCATCCATCAAATCGACAATGCGCAGATTTTCGCCGGGATGCTGTATCAAAACCAGCTTGGTGCCCGATGCACTGAT
>RQOI01000605.1 GCA_003854995.1 Candidatus Zhuqueibacterota bacterium | reverse complement strand
ACCATCGGCACAAAAGCAAAGACCGACACCCTGCATATGGCGGCAATTGGCTATGATCTGACGAACGACTATTTCATCATCGCTGAACCCGGACATCCGACAAGAATGACGTTCGAGGGGGATAGTCTCTGGCAAAAGACATTGAACAACACCGTCGAGATCACGCCCAAAGTCAGAATAGTCGATGCCTATGACAATACGATCAGTTATCCGCAGCCGGTAAAATTTCAGATCACCCAGGGAAATAGCTTTCTCTTTCCGGGCACTGTGCAGGAGATGACGCAAAACAGCGTCAATGGCGTGGCGCAAGTGAGCTGGCAGCTCGGCACGACGCCGCAAACGCATCTGCTGCGAGCGTCCAGCACCTATGACGGCGCCGCCCTCGCCGCATCACCGCTCATCTTCACGGCGAAAACAGAAGCGGGTGCACCGGAAAATATCACACGGGTGCAGCCGGATTCGAATTATGTCTACGCCACCGCGAATCAGCCCTTGTTGTTGAGAGTTCAGGTGACGGACCGATCGAATAATGCCATCGCCAATGTGCCGGTGAACTTTGTCGTCCAATTGCCGGAATCGGACAAGGGCGTTCTCATCGATGCGAGCGGCAAAGAGTGGACGGAGATCACCATCAACAGCGACGGTCAGGGATTCGCACAGCTGTTTTTCAAGCCGGTCATCACGACGACCGTCGTGAACAGGGTCATGATCTCAGTCGAGCGCGGCCCCAACTTGCCCGCCATCAAAGAGTGGGTGCACGTGTTCGGAGAAGCGCCAACCGCAAAACGGATGCAGGTTCTTAGCAGCAAGCAGGTGACCGTGCCGGCGAATGCCAATGTGGCGGTGCAGGTCGCCGCGTACGATGCCCTGTCCGGCGGTGCGCGCGTGCCCAATCACACCATCTGGTTCAGCATCACCAAAGGCGATGGTCGGCTGCAATCGTCCGGCAGCAGCACGAGCACCCGTCCGACCAATTCGAACGGCGTTGCCGAGGAGGCCTGGAATGTCGGTTCGACGGTCGGGAAAGCCGTACTGCTCATCAATGGCAACACGCAAGTCGGATCGCCGGACTCGATCATCGCGACCGTGCAACCGGCAGCGCCCTTTGCCGACTCGTCAAAGTTGACCGTCCTGAACGAGATGATCGCCGGCGTCAAAAGCATCGTTCAATTAAAGCTCGTCGATCCATATGGAAATCCCGTCAGCGGTCATCAGTTCACCCTCACTTCCCCGGACCAGGGCGTCTCATTCGAACAGCCGAGTACGCCGACCGGAGCAGATGGCGCGACCTATGGCGCCGTGACCTCGACAAAGGCCGGGCCGATTCGGATTGCGGCGCAGATGACGAACGATGCATCGTTCCGCATCCCGCAAATTGTCGTCAATGTCAACCATGGCGCCGCAGCCAGGCTCGAACTCGTCGGCCAAAACAATCAGTTTGTCGGCAATATCGGCGCACTGTTGAAAGAGCCGCTGGCCGTACGAGTGACGGACAGCTATGCCAATACAGTTGGCGCGCGTCAAGCAGAAGTTAAATTTGCATTGCTAAATGGCGGCGGCTCGCTCGAGGGCGAGAATGCCTCCAAAAACAATGCCTTTGTCCGCACGGACTCGCTCGGCATCGCGCGCGTACAACTGGTGATGGGTCCGCAGGCGAACGAGGCCTACCTGGTCGAAGCTTCTCTGAGCGATCCAAACGCGCCGAGCGTCAAACTGACTTTTATCGGCCAATCACGCCGTCCGGTGTTGCCGCTCACATTGCATAAAGTGTCTGGTGACAGCCTCACCGGCAAAATCGGCGAGACCCTCAACGAGGCCTTTGTGACGCGCGTTGTGGATAAAGAAGGACTGCCCGTGTGGTCGGAGAACAATCCCATGGTTCGGTTCACGCCGATCATTGGCGCCGGTGAATTTGTCGATGGCGAATTTGTGAACACGGACAAATACGGCGCTGCAGCGACGCGCTATAAATTCTTCACCGGCGGCACCCATTCGATCAAAGCCTTCATACCCACTGGGGACACCGAGGTGCGGTTCACTGCTTTTGCCCAGGCCGGCGCACCGAGCAAAATGCTGCCGGCCGAGAGCACGACGCAAGAGTTCGTCGTCAAGTCTGTTCTGGCCAGCATCAAAGTGATGGTGACGGACGCGGACGGCAATCCGGTCAATGACATTCCGGTCAGCTTTGCGCTGCTCAGCGAGCCGCAGCAGGGGGGCGCATTCGTGGATTCAGCGCCGATTAAAACAGGCGTTGGCGGCGAGCCGGGCATTGCCACGGCCATCGTGACCCTCGGCGAAAAAATGGGCGCCTATGTCGTCCTGGCGAGTTCGCCGAATTTAGCAGCAACCGAGAAAGTGCATTTCACCATCAATGCCACGCCGGCCGAGGCCTATTATCTCAGCGTTCATTCCGGCGATCAGCAGTTCGGCACCAAGAACAGTCGACTCGTTTATCCCATCATCACCAGGGTGACGGATGAATTCATGAATCCGGTGCCGGACGTCGCTCTGGCTTTCTGGGCGGATGCAGGCCAGGGTCACGGTCAGCCGATGTTATCCACTGTGAAAACAGCGGAAAATGGACTGGCGACGAACTGGTGGACCATCGGGAACAATGATCAGAACCAAATGATCGTGCAAAAAATAGGCTTGCGACCATCGACCTTGACAGTGACAGCCTTTGGCGTAGCGAACAATTTCCCCGAATTCAAGAGCATGCCGGAGAGTACCGCCATTTTCACAAAGAGCGAGTGGGTGCTGCCGTTCTATGCAGAGGACAAGGATAACGATCCATTGACCTACCAAATCACCGCCGGGCTGCCCAGCGGCGCGGCTTTCGACGCGCAAACGGCCGTCCTTCGCTGGATGCCGACACAAGCGGGCCAATGGACAATGCATTATCGAGTGGATGATAACAAGCCGGCGCCGCAACGTGGATTTGACGTGGATTCGCTCAAAATAATTGTCTCGACAAAAATAGAGATCGTTTCCTCTTATCCGCAAGACAACTTGATCAAAATCCCTTACGACGAAGAACAGGAGTTCGGCGTCATAGCGACCGGAACGAATATCAGGTACAAGTGGGTGTTGAATGGCACGATCGTGCAGAATTCGAATGTGTCGCGTTACACAATCAAAGCCTCGGATCACCCGCGCGGCGCCCTGCACTCCCTCACAGTGACCGCCTATGACGCGGACAATCCGCTCAACGCCGATCTGCGCTCATGGGGCGTTCGAACCAAGGTCGAATTGACCAGTTTCAGCGGCGAGGCTGTGCCGTTCCGCGGCGTCGAGCTGCAGTGGCGCACCTCGCACGAAGACGGCAATGTCGGATTTGATGTGCTGCGCGCCTCATCTAAATCAGGAGAATACACCAGAATCACCACCGAACTGATCACCAGCAACAGTGGGGCGTATGCACATGTCGACTCGTCTGTCGTCGCCGGCCACACTTATTATTTCAAGCTGGAAGATTTTGACATCGGCGGACAGCGCACGCAGAGCGAAGCCATTACAGTGACCGTGAACAGTCCGCAAGATTTCATGTTGCTGCAAAACTATCCGAACCCGTTCAATCCGCGCACGACCGTCCGTTTTCAGCTGCCGCAGGCGGTCGACACCAGGATGGTCATATTCAACGTGAACGGGCAGGCTGTCAAGACCTTGATCGATGGTCGAAAAGATGCCGGTTACCATGAAATACACTGGTCTGGCCAGAACAACCAGGGAGCGCAGGTCAGTTCGGGCGTCTATTATATCAAAATGGTGGCGGGTGATTTTCAGGCGACCAAAAAGATGGTGCTCATCCGCTAAGATGATTGCCCAGAATATCCATTTCCACAAAAAAGGCCGCTCGAGTTCTCTGAGCGGCCTTTTTTGTGGCTCATACGCAAAATGCATACTCAACCGCCGAGAGTCGCCGAGGAAGGACAATATGTATGATCATACTTGTCAGTTCGTCTGTCTTCATTCTTTACCGTGTCTATGATATCTTTATATATAAGAGACAGAACCAACATATTTTCTCTCTGCGCTACTT
>RQOI01000604.1 GCA_003854995.1 Candidatus Zhuqueibacterota bacterium | reverse complement strand
TGATGCAGGCCAAAATGCAGATCAGCGAAACCGATGCGCAAAGGCTGTTCGTCGGCATGCCGGCGTCGGTGCGAATACACTCTCTGAGAAACGCGACCTATAGCGCCAAAGTGGCCAAGATTGACCCAATTGCCAAGTCGATCAGCCGCAACTCCAAGGTCAAAAAGGTCGAGGTTCTGGTGGAGCTCGATTCCACTTCGCAGGAGGTTCGGCCGGGGCTCACCGTCACAGCGGAAATTTACGTGAAACGGGCGACCAACGTCCTGTCGGTGCCGCAGGTGGCCCTCTTTGCCAGCGATTCGGCAAAGATTGTCTATGTCAAGGAAAAATCGCATTATGTGCCGCGTCCTGTGGCGACATTGTACCAGGATGAGGATTTTGTCATCGTCTATGGCGATTTGGCTGATGGCGAATTGCTGGCGCTGCGCGAGCCGCCGAACACGCGTATCTCCTGGCCGGACGTTCTGGCGCCGCTGCAGGCGCCTATCGAGGCCGATACGTTCAAAGTGGCGAAAAGGGAGCCGCCACCGGATCGAAGACCAGGCGCCAGGATGGAAAAAGAGCTCAACGGCAACGGGCTGTCCGTTGATGACGAAAGATTGTGGATTCAGGAATGAACATGCAAATAAAAGGATGCAAGATGTTTTTGAAAGAAAATCACGCCATCATGGCACTATTCATTGTAGCGAGCAGCTGTCTGTTTTGTTCGTGTCAGAAAAAAGCGAATATCAATATTGAAACCTACAAATTGACGCGCGGAGAGTTTCTCAGCAGCGTGACCGAGACGGGTGAGTTGGCGGCGATCAATTCGGAGTTGATTTCGGCGCCGAACATTGACTGGCGATTCGGCCAGCTGAAAGTTGCGCAAATCATCGAGGACGGCGCTCAGGTTCAGGCGGGCGATACTTTGGTCGAGTTCGATAAAGCAGAAGTTGAAAAGGCCATCATCGATGCCCGGGCAGAGCTGGAGATCGCCCAGGCCGAGCTGCGCAAGACCATGGCGCAGCAGTCCTCGCAAATCGAGGGACTGGAGGCAGATTTGGAACAGACGCGACTGCAGCATCGCATCTCGCAGCTGAATCTCGAAAAAGCGACCTATGAATCCGCCATTCGCCGGCAGGAGATTGAACTGGAGCTCGAAAAAGCGGCGATTTCCCTTGAAAGAGCAGAGAAAGAGATCCAAAACCAAAAGGCCGTCAATGTGGAAGAGATCAGCAAACTCAGGCTCAATCTGAATCAGGTACAATCGAGATTGAACGAAGCGCTGACAACGCTGAAAAAAATGACCGTGACCTCTCCTTCAGCCGGCATCGCCATCATCGAGCGCAACTGGGCGACCGATCAAAAGATTGCAGTGGAAGATCAACTGTGGGAAGGCTTTCCCATGATCAGCCTGCCGGATTTGAGTTTGATGAAGGCCGAAGTGCCGGTCAATGAGGTGGATATTGCCAAAATTGACACAGCGCTGCAAGCCTACATTCGCATGGATGCCTTTCCCGACACCAGCTTCAAGGCGCACGTCATCGACGTGGCGACGCTGGCGCGCGACAAAGAGCGCGGCTCAAAGGTCAAGGTCTTTGATGTCGTGGTCGCCATTGATGAAAACAGCGCGCAACTCATGCCCGGCATGACGGTCAGCTGCCAGATCATCGTCGATCATATCGCTGACACGCTGTTCGTGCCGCTCGAAGCGCTGTTCAATAGAGATGGCGAAAATATCGTCTATGTCAAGACCGGTGGGAATTTCGCGCCGCGTCCGGTCACCATTGGTGAGCAAAACCAGGATTTTGTCATCATTGTCGATGGCCTGGACGAGGGAGAAGAGGTGGCTCTGGTCGATCCGACGCTGGGTCTGCAGGAGAAAGAGGGGAAGGAGGATCGATCATGATGAAAAAGCC
>RQOI01000603.1 GCA_003854995.1 Candidatus Zhuqueibacterota bacterium | reverse complement strand
TCAGCGCAATTATGCCGGACCCGGACTATATGACAATTCTTCCTACTATCGCGGCGCGATCGAAGCTTTAGGTTCTGTCGGCGCCGGCGCGTTCATGGTCGTTATCGGCGATATGGATCCGGTACAAAGCACCGAATATACCATCGAAGCAGTGCTGGGTGCAGAGTATCTCTGGTATCCGGTCGTCGGCAACCATGAGCTTCCCGGACAGGGGACCGAAGAGTATTACGGCGCCAACATGGACTATGTGCGCGCGATGAATCCAAACGGCAACACCTTGCCCCATATTGTCAACGTTGGGCCTGCGGGCGCGGTGGAGACAAACTACTCCTTTGATTACGGCAACTGCCATTTTGTCGTCCTGAATGAATACTTTGACGGCACGAGCGACGTTGGCACAGATGGGGATGTTGTGGATGATCTTTATTATTGGCTCGCCGCCGACCTGGCCGCAACGACAAAACAACACAAATTCATCCTGGGCCATGAACCCGCGTTCCCGCAACCGGACGTCGATACGGGCCGAATTCGTCATGAATGTGACAGCTTGAATCAGTATCCCGAAAATCGTGATCGATTTTGGCAGCTCATGGTGGATGAGGGGGTCATCGCCTATATTTGCGGTCATACCCACGATTACAGTCTTTATAACCACAACGGCGTCTGGCATGTCGAATCCGGTCATACCTATGGACTTGGTGACCCAGAGGCGCCTAGCACCTTTATGAAATTTATGATTGATGGCGATGAAGTCACCTACGCGACCTATCGTGACGACATGGCCGGTGGTCCCTACACCTTGCGCTACACCGGCTCGCTGACATCCCCCGCGGAACAGGTCACCATTGTCCCGACCGGCTCAGTGTGGACCTATCTCGATGACGGCAGCGATCAGGGAACAGCCTGGTCAGAGATCAATTTTGATGACAGCGCCTGGGCCTCTGGCGCCGCCCAATTGGGGTACGGCGATGGCGATGAAGCCACCGTCGTTGGTTATGGCCAGGATGCGAATAACAAATATATCACCACTTATTTCCGGCACACTTTTAACGTACCGGATGCAAACGCTTATACATCCCTCAATCTTCGCCTACTCCGCGATGATGGCGCGATCGTCTATCTCAATGGCAGTGAAATTTACCGCACGAACCTTCCGGAGGGTACGGTCAATTACCAGACATTTTCTACTTACACGGTAAGTGATCCAGAAGAAGATCAATTCTTTGCGATCGCACTGAATCCATCATTACTTGTGAATGGCGCCAATGTCCTGGCTGTACAAGTCCATCAGTGTAACCTGACCAGTACCGACGTCAGCTTTGATTTATCCTTGACCGCTGCGACGGACGGTACGCCCATCACATCCGTGTTTGGACAGCTCTATCTCGATTATAACCAGAATGGAGTCCGCGATGCCGATGATGAAGGGCTTGTCGGCATTAATGTGATAGTGACAGACTCGCGAGGATCGCAAACCCTCATTACCAAACCGAATGGTGATTGGTCCGCATTTGTCGCACCCGGGACCGTGACTGTCGATGTTGACGAATCCGATCCCGATTTTCCAGCCGACGCCACCCAAACCGATGGCCAGGATCCCACGATTGTCACAGCCTTTGAAGGCGACAACACTTATGCCGGCGCAGATGGCTATTATATCCAGATAAGCGAGATGATCCTCGTTGCAAAAGGATCGGTTTGGGCTTTTCTCGATGACGGCACGGACCAGGGAACGGCCTGGAGAGATGTCTCGTTCAACGATGCTTCGTGGTCTACTGGAGCGGCGCAACTGGGCTATGGAGACGGCGATGAAGCCACTGTGGTGAGTTATGGTATCGATCCCAAGAAAAAATATATTACGACCTATTTCCGCCACGTCTTCACTGTTCCCGATGCATCACTCATCACAAAATTGAATCTCGATCTGCTTCGAGACGACGGCGCCATTGTCTATTTGAACGGCT
>RQOI01000602.1 GCA_003854995.1 Candidatus Zhuqueibacterota bacterium | reverse complement strand
GTTGACTGGCGCACAGCCGAGATCGATCACTATCGCGAGGTCCGCAATCTGCTGGGCGGCTCCTATTATCTGGCGCCGGCGAATTACGCCTCTGATTTCTGGACTGAAGCAGAGCATGAACGCGGACTCGGCGACAGGGTCGGTTATGACAACAGCAATACCGTAGACTGGTTCGGATTTTTCGGCCAGGCCGAATACTCGCTGGGTCGCCTGACCGCCTATGGCATGGCCGGCTATTCGACGATCAATTACACCTATACCGATCACTTTAAAGACGACGGCACGGGCAATGAATTCGTGCTCGAGTCTGACAATATCGGCGGCTATCAGGCAAAGGGCGGCGCGCTGTATAACATCACCGACAAGTTGGGCGCCTATGGCAATGTCGGCTATGTCTCCAAAGTGCCGATTTTTGACGCCGTCATCGATGATATCAATGGTGTTTTCTCTGAAAATCCCGAAAATGAGAAATTCACCTCTCTGGAAGCCGGTTTGAACTGGTTCTCGAACAAGCTGACCGCCAAGGTGAGCTACTATTATACGCTGTGGAATGATCGCGCCATTTCGCGCGGCATCACGCTGGCGGACGGTTCTTCTTCTCTAATCTTCATCACCGGCATGGATCAGTTGCACATGGGCCTCGAGTTCGAAGGCGCCTACCAGCCCATCAACTGGTTCCGCTTCGACCTCGCCGGCTCTGTCGGCAATTGGAACTATATCGATGATGTCACGGGCCGCTACAAAGACTATGACAATCCGGAGCAGCCCGATGTCACCTATGACTATTACATCAAGGACTTGAAAGTCGGCGATGCCCCGCAGACGCAGGTGGCCGTCGGTGCGTCGCTCTTCCCGCTCAAAGGCCTGTTCGTGCAAGGAACCTATCGTTACTACACATCGCACTATGCTAACTTTGATCCGCAGACGCGTACGGACGAAACCGACCGCATACAAAGCTGGTCAGCGCCAAGCTATGGCGTGATCGATCTGCATGCTCGGTACAAACTGCCGTTCACGATCGGTGGTCTTGGCCTGAGCCTCTTTGGGCACGTCTTCAACGCTCTGGATGAAGTCTATGTCCAGGATGCTGTCGACAACAGCGCTTACAGTGCCTATCGGGTGGACAAAGTCATCGTCAATCCGCACATGGCGGACGCGGCTGAAGTTTTCCTCGGCCTGCCGCGTACTTTCAACGTTGGTTTGCAGCTGAATTACTAGATTCCGCAAAGCCCTGACATAAAGTCAGGGCTTTTTTTTTATGAAATATCTATTATTTTTGCTCCTGCTCGTGGCTCTTTCTTGCAGCGCGCCACCTCACCTGACCATCCTTTACTTCAATGATGCGCACGAAATTGCACCGGTTACGGACAATCTCGGCCAGCGCGGTGGCGTGGCTCGCTTGCAGACAATTGTCGATGCTGCCAGGAAGAACAATCCACACACGATGGTCATCTTTGGCGGCGATCTCGCCAGCGGCACGCTGTTCGGCGGATTCTACCGTGGTCTGCCGATAGTCGATGCGTTCAACCGGATTCCCGTCGATGTCGCCAATCTGGGTCAGCATGATTTTGATTTTGGCGCTGATGTGACCCGAGGGCTGATAGATGCCTCGAATTTTCAATGGTTCACCTCCAATCTGCGCGAACGCGACGGCAGCCCATTTCATGATTTGCCCGCGGTCTTGCGCTACGCTGTCGCCGGTTTTCAGCTGGGTTTGCTCGGTTTGACCGATGCCATGGATACAACCACGTGCGACGATGTCGAGCAAATGGATCTGCTGGCTGCGACAGCAGAAGCGCTGTCCGAACTGGAGAATGTGGACGTCATCATCGCGGTGACGCAAACCACTCCCGCACGCGACGAACAGCTGCTGCTCGCTTTTCCGCAAATTGCAGCTATTTTGTCTGAAGAACGATCCGAAAACAGGACATCCATCCTTTATGTGGGCGATCGGCCCATCCTCTCGCCCTGCGGCAATATGGGGAGCGTCGCGCGACTTGACATATCCAGGCGGGACGGCCGTATTTTTTTATCAACGGCGGCGATTGCAGTCGATTCGACGGTCGCCGAAGATCCCGCGCTTGCGGCGCTGCAAAAACAGTATCAAGATTCACTCGAACAGAAATTGAATGCCGTGATCGCAACCTCAGCGGCATCGTTGGACGCCGGCATCGACAGCGATATGCGCTGTCGCTGGGGCGAGACCACAATAGGCAATCTGGTTGCGGATGCGTTTCGGCATTATCATGCTGCTGATGTGGCTGTGATCAACGGCGGCGGTCTGCGCGCCAGTATTCCGGTGGGTGCAGTGACGACAAGAGAGGTGCTGGCAGCGCTCCCCTTTGGCAACAAGGTCCCGCTGGTGACGATGACCGGCAGGGCGCTCTGGCAGATGTTTGAGCATGGGCTCTCGGAAGTTGAAAATTCTGGCGGGCAATTTCTGCAGATATCCGGCGGCAGTTATTCGTACGACTGGAGCGCACCGGCAGGAGCGCGACTATTGACCCTGCAGATCAATGGTGAACCGCTGGATGTCGAGAAACGATATCAGCTGGCTCTGCCCAGTTATATTCTGCTCGGGGGAGATGATTTTGATTTTCGCCAAGCCGATGTGCGCGTGCCTGCGCATCGTGCGCCCACGGATGTTGCGGTCGTTCGCGATTTTCTCATGGGCAGGGAATTGCATCCCGCGCTTGAGGGACGGATCATCGTGGTCAGACAGTGAGCCCTCACCGCACCGCCTGCCGAATGCTCTCGGCGACGACCTGCGCGGCGAACGAACCGACGACAGTCACGTCAGCGGCATGATCGCCGGTTGAAATGGCAAAGACGATGTCGCCGTCGTGCATGGTGTGCGCGGGGCGGATGCTCCTGGCCACGCCGTCGTGCGCCATCTGTGCGACTTTGGTCGCTGATTCTCTCGTCAAGGCGGCATTGGTGGCGACGACCGCGAGCGTGGTATTCGACGCGAAACCAAAATCCCGCGTCATTTTTCGCAAGATATCCAGCGACGGAATATAGCCCGATTGGTCAGGATTCTGGACGCCGGCGATGATGTCGCCCTGTTCATCAATGACCTCTCCCAGCGCGTTCACAACAGCGAGGGCGCCGATGATCACGCCGTCCGCGAGCGAGATAGAGGCTGTGCCGATGCCGCCGGCTGAACAGTGCGGCATGCCCAGTAATTTTCCCACAGTTGCGCCGCAACCGGCGCCGACGCGACCTTCCTCGACGTCCTCTGCCGTCGCGTTTTGGCAAGCCTGATATCCGGCGGCGGCGTCCGGTCTGACCGTCGGATCGCCGACCGCCAGATCGTAGATGACCGCCGTTGGCACGATGGGGATGCGCGCGACGCCGGCATCGAAGCCGATATTTCGCTCCTCCAGATAGCGCTGGACGCCGCCGGCTGCATCCAAGCCAAAGGCGCTGCCGCCGGTGAGCAGGATGGCGTGAATCTTTTCTACCAGTCGCACCGGCTTTAAAAGCTCAATTTCACGCGTGCCAGGGGCGGCGCCGCGCACGTCGACGCCTGCGATCACCTCTTTTGTCGGCAAAATGACCGTGCAACCGGTTTGTGCGGCTCTGAAACAGAAATGCCCGACCTTTATGCCGGGCACATCACAAATCGTCGTCTTCAACTATTCCTCGCCATTATCAGGCTTGAACCTGTTGAGGATGCTCAGTTTCCTCGTGGTGGGCAGTTCAAGTATGATGCTTTGATCGCTGAAGAAGAAGAGATCGCTGATCGTCAGGCCGATCTGTTTGCGCAGCGGTTTCCAGTTGTCGCGATAGGATTTGCTGTCGACTTTGGTGCCGGTCTTGTCTTTTTCGATGAGGAAAACGCGATCCGGATGATTTCGATCGATGAGAAAAGGCGAGTGCGTCGTATAGATGAGCTGGTTTTTGATCGATAGATCTTCGAGGACCTGAATCAGATCTTTCTGTCCGGCCGGGTGCAAATGGATGCCGGGTTCATCGATGAGAAAGATGTATTCGTTCGATCGGCCCTCGAATGTCTGCGAGATAAAGTTGACATAGAACGACAGATACCAGCGAAAGCCCAGGCTGCGCGATTCGGGCGTATCGAGAACCGTCGTCGAATCGGCAAAGTCGATGTAAAGGACGCGGCCATTGACATTCAGTTTGATCTCTATGGTGTCTTCCTGAGACCACACCCGACGGATCTGTTCGCTGATGATTCGGCTCGCCTCCTCTGCCGCGCGACGGCCGCGGGAGCTATCCTCAAAGAGCAGCTCATAGTCTTCAATGCCGCCGATTTTCAGCAGATTCTTTTCGGTCAGAAATGCTGCGCTGCTTGAGATAAGGCTGTCATAATCCACTTTATTTTTCAACAGCGGGATATTGCTAAAGTAGATGATTTTAGGCAAGATTTTCAGCAGCTGAGTCATGTTCATGTTGTCAATTTCTCGATCGCCGATGATCAGATGATAATCGGTGAGCTCCGGGGCGTCGCGGCGGATTTGAAAACTTTCCACATCTTTGAATACATCAGAGATATGCACCAATTTTTGCCGATTCTCTTTTGTGATGCCGGAAAATTCAATGGCAATCTCCGGGCATTTTCCCATGTAATAATTATTAGAGTATTGGCAGGTGAGACTGCTATCAAATGGCACATCCGCACGAAAGGCTTCAATTGCCTTGAGAACATTCGTCTTTCCACTCTCATTGGCGCCGATCAAGACATTTATCTTTTGATTGATGCTCAATGTCATCTCGTAGATTGACTTGAATGCTCGCACATAGACACTTTTTATGACCATAGTTTAGCCCTTTGCAAAATTTTAGTGGAGATGCTTGTCGGAAGGTGCATACATCTAGAGCATTCGTCATCACAACAAGTCGCTGCTGTTAGAAATATATTAACAACAGCAAAGGAATGCAAGAAATAAAATCTAATTTTTCGATTCTGTCGAGCGGCGGAATATTTTCATTTTTTTCATATTTCATCTTGCTATTACACTCTTGTTTGCTAAATTTAAATAGCAGAGTGGATAAATAAAAACTTGTGGATAACTGTATAAACTCCGTAGGTGACTGTTTTGATCACATTGAATGCAGCTCAAATAATGTGGATAAGTTGGCTCAATATTTTAATTTATTTCATTAAAAAACATAAAGTTGTCGTGTTATAGTGTGAGGTGCGGTTCGTGTGGATATCTTGAATTTTTTGTGGATAACTTGAAAGTTCATCATTTTTAGTGATTCCCGAAATTGACATACAATATGTTGATAGGAGGATGTCGATGAGTCGACAGATTGATCAGCTATGGTCAAGTATACTGGAAAATATAAAAAAAGAGGTGAATGGGAACAGTTATGCGACCTGGTTCAAGACCATCAAGCCGGCGAAAATTGATGGCGCCACGCTGACGATTCAGGTGCCGAGTCAGTTTTTTTATGAATGGCTGGAAACCCATTATAGTGATGTGTTGAATCGTGCCATCATGTATGAACTCGGCCCATCAGCCAAGCTCTTGTACTCGGTCATCATAGACTCTTCCATACAGTCCATGCAATTGCCCTCCATGAAGAAAACAGCTCCGAAAGCGAAGGCTCTTTCGAACATCAATGAGCGTTTTACTTTTGATAGCTTTGTCGAGGGAGATTGCAATAAATTTGCCAAGGCGGCCTCCATGACGGTGGCCAAGTCTCCCGGCGGCACGACGTTTAATCCGCTTTTGGTTTATGGAGGTGTCGGACTGGGCAAGACGCATCTCATCCAGGCCATCGGCAATTTGGCGCTGCTGCAGGGCCTCGTGAACCGCGTCATGTATGTTGACAGCGAACGATTCACAATGGATTTCATCGATTCCATCCAGAAGAACAAAACCACTGAATTCAGCAGCCAGTATCGAACCGTTGATTTGCTCATTGTCGATGATATTCAATTTTTTTCCAACAAGGAGAGGACGCAGGACGAATTCTTTCACACTTTTAATGCGCTGCACAACAAGGGCAAGCAGATTGTTCTCTCATCGGACCGGCCGCCAAAAGAACTGAACGGCATTGAAGAGCGGTTGATCTCGCGCTTTCAGTGGGGATTGGTCGTCGATATTCAATCTCCGGATCTGGAAACGAGGCAGGCGATCCTGCAGAAAAAAGCCGAGGAGAACGGTCTGGAATTGCCGGTGGAGATCTTTCAGTTCATCGCCGCCAACATCACCTCGAACATTCGCGAGCTGGAGGGCGCCCTCATTCGCCTCCTGGCGTACGCTTCTCTCAATGGGGAAGACATCACCCTTGATTTGGCCAAGCGGCTTCTCAAAGATGTCTGTCTGCCGCAAATGCGCGCCATCAGCATCGAGTTCATTCAAAAGACCGCGGCCGACTATTTTGGCTTTCCGGATGATATGATGCGGGCGAAGACGCGGAAAAAGGAGATCGCCCAGGCTCGCCAGATCGCCATGTACTTGTGCAAAAAATTGACGGACAATTCCCTCAAAACGATCGGGCTGCACTTTGGCGGACGTGATCATACGACGGTCATTCATGCTTTGACTACGGTTGAGCATATGCTGAAAAATGATGCCAAGGTTCAAGATCAGGTGGATGCGATTAAAAACAAAATAGAGATCGCACAGCTCTAAGTCCCGAACAGGGATCATCCATAAATAGCTATTTTTGATTCAATTCGATTCTTGAAAAAACTTGAATATTAGATTATATTTATCTAACTTGTGCATCAAAAACTTGCAAAGGTTAGGAGGATCGCATGAATTTCACCATCTCCAAATCAGATCTTTATGAGGCCCTTCATAAAGTTGTCGGTGTTGTCCCGCAAAAAACAACTATATCCATATTGACATGCATCCTTATGGAGTTGCAGGAGAATCAACTTCGCCTGACTGGCACAGATCTGGAGATATCCGTCACGCATTCATTGCAGGTCGATGGCTCGGAGGATGGCGCCGTCGCTGTCCCGGCTAAATTGCTCGTCGAAATTGTACGAGAGCTTCCGGATGTTCCCATTCATATCATCTCCGATGTGAACGACAGAATCATCTTGCGGACGGAAAAGGGTGAATACAAAATCGCCACCCAGCCGCGCGAGGATTTTCCGAACATCACGGTTGAAGAGAGTGAACACAATTTCTGGATTGACAGCGCGCATCTGGCAGACATGATAAACAAGACAATTTTTGCCGTGTCGAACGATGAGCTGCGTCCGGCCCTCACCGGCATCAATGTGGAGTTGATCGATGCGAATTTGCTTTTTGTCGGCACGGACGGCCACCGATTGGCAAAGATCGTCTATAAAGACTTTCGCGCCCAGACGGTTGAGCAACGGGTGAAGATGATCGTGCCGACCAAAGCGCTCAATCTGTTGCTGCGCAATATCGAAAATGCCAATCAGGTGAACGTGCAAATCGGCGAAGATCATGTGGTCTTTCGGCTCGAAAATGCCGTCATCTATTCCAAGCTCGTCAGCGGCGCCTATCCCAACTATGAACGCGTTTTGCCGGACAACAACGACAAGACCCTGCGCGTAAATCGAGAATTGCTGATCTCGACACTGCGACGGGTATCAATCTTTTCAAGCTCTTTGACCAACCAGGTGCGGCTGGTGCTGTCGCCGGATGAGATCACCATTCACTCCGAAGATATCGAGTTCGGCGCCGAAGCCAAAGAGTCCATTCCAGGGACTTTTTCGCATGAGTCGCTGCAGATCGGCTATAATTCGATCTATTTACTCGACATTCTGCGTCACATCGATACCGAAGAGATCATCTTTTATCTCAAGGACAGCGGCAGCGCGGCCATCATTCGGCCAGCCGAGCAACCGGAGCATGAAGAGATAACAATGTTGCTGATGCCCATTCGCATGAGTGAGGAAGAACCTCGAAACGATTAGGCGACGCGCGAGTGCCGAGAGCAGAATATGTTCCTGAATCGTTTGGAGATTCAAAAGTTTAGAAATTTGGCGCCTGCACTATATGAGCCTCGTCCGCATCGAAATTATATTTTTGGGGACAATGCCCAGGGCAAGACAAATCTCATAGAAGCCATCTATCTTCTTTGTCTGGCCAAAAGTTTCCGGACTCGCGAAGACAGCGATTTGGTTCCATTTTCAGACGAGAGTTATTTCATCGAAGGCGATTTTCTCAGCGATGAGCAGATCCCTCATCACGTTGGCATTATGTTCGATGTGCAACAGGGCAAGCAGATAAAGGTCGACGGCAAGAAACTTGGCCAGTTTTCCAAGCTTGTCGGCCTTTTCCCGGTCATCGTGCTGTCGGTGAACGACTATGAAATTACCAGCGGCCCCCCCGCTCAGCGTCGTCGCTTTTTTAACGTATTGTTATCGCAGAGTTCGCGGCGATATCTGGATGACCTGAAACAGTATGATCAGGTCTTGAAACAGCGCAATACGATTCTGGCGGGCGCTGCCAACGACAGCATGCTTGGTGTATGGGATGATCAGCTGGTGCAGTCGGGCGTGCGACTCATGATGGCGCGTTCCAATATGGTTGAAGAGTTGAATCATTATCTGGCCGATTTTTATGCGGCGATCACCGGTGCGCGGTGGACGTTTCGCATCGCCTATAGCCCAAACGTGGGTTTTCGCTCGCCCGACGAGGCGGAAGGCCATTTCAAAGCCGGCATGCGGCGAGCAAGCCTCAAGGAGAAAAGACAGGGCAGAACCCTGGTCGGTCCGCATCGCGATGAATTCTTGTTTTATATCAGCGACAACGAGCTGAGAAAATTTGGCTCGCGCGGCGAGCATAAAAGCGCGCTCGTCAGTTTAAAAGCCGCCGAAGCGCGCGTTCTCTACAAACGAACCGAAAATCATCCGATGCTCTTATTGGATGATCTGTACGCAGAATTGGACAAGCAGCGAAGTCAAAGAGTGCTCGATCTTTTTGATCCAGCCAGTCAGATATTTGTCACGGGTACATCGCTGGATGCCGAGATGATCGAGTCATCCGCGCATCTCAAAGAGCAGATGATTTTCGAGAACGGCCAAATGAAGCGAGGAAAATGGGACGTCCACCCAGGCATATAAGCGAGTCACTGCGCTCTCTGATCGGGGATCTGGGTTTTGAAAAGAGAATCGATCAGGTCAAGCTGATGCAAAAGTGGCCGGATATTGTGGGCGAAAATATCGCGCAAATTGCCGTCGCCGAGCGCGTGTCCGATGGCATCCTGTATGTCAAAGTGAAGAGCATGACGTGGCGTACCGAATTGCTGTTCCAGAGACAAAATATTCTCGAACGCATTACAAGGCAATTTGGCGACAAGATAATCACAGATATACGATTCATTTAATTCTCAAAAGCGGATATGGAACAGACAGAAAGCTATGATGCCAGAAATATTCAGGTCCTGAAAGGCCTGGATGCCGTGCGGCAGCGTCCGGCCATGTATATCGGCGATGTTTCATCCAGAGGGCTGCACCATCTGGTCTATGAAGTCGTCGATAACAGTATCGACGAGGCGCTTGCCGGCTATTGTACTGAAATTGAAGTCAAGATATGCGAGGACGGCAGCGTTCTCGTCACTGATAATGGTCGCGGCATTCCGGTGGACATTCATCCCGGTGAGAAGAAATCAGCCCTTGAAATTGTCATGACCATCCTGCACGCCGGCGGTAAATTCGATAAAAAGTCGTACAAGGTGTCCGGTGGTCTGCACGGCGTGGGTGTATCGGTCGTGAACGCCCTGTCAGAATGGCTGCAAGTGGAAGTGACGCGCGACGGCAAGGTGTGGGGGCAGCGATACGAACGCGGCGTGCCGGTCATGCCGGTGCGGGTGATCGGTCGTCGAAAAACCACCGGCACCAAAACGCGTTTCATGCCTGACAGTCAGATTTTTAAAAAGCGCACATTCAGTTTTGAAATCTTGTCCGAAAGGCTGCGCGAACTGGCGTTTTTGAACAAGGAACTGAAAATCACCATCAAAGATGAAATCAAAAAGAGAGAAGAGACTTTTCGATACAAAGGTGGATTGGTCCAGTTCGTCGACTATCTTGATCAAAATCGCACCAGCATCACAAAAAAGCCGTTCTATATTGAAGATGAACGAGAGGGCATCCCGGTCGAGATTGCGCTCTCTTACACCGATTCGTATAGCGAGAGCACCTATTCTTATGTCAATAATATCCATACGATCGAGGGCGGCACTCATCTTGTCGGTTTTAAAACCGGTCTCACCCGGTCGCTGAATAACTTTGCGATCAAGAACAAACTGCTCAAGGCCAACGAATCCACCCTCACCGGCGATGATGTGCGCGAAGGGATCACGGCGGTCATCAGCATCAAACATCCCGCGCCACAATTCGAAGGCCAAACCAAAACCAAACTCGGCAACAGCGAAATCAAGGGTATTGTCGAATCGGTTGTGAATGAGGGCCTCACCAGAGAGCTCGAGAAGAACATGTCTCAGGCTCGCAAGATCATTGAAAAGTGCAAGCAGGCATCGAGGTCGCGCGAAGCGGCGCGCAAGGTGCGGGAACTCACGCGGCGCAAGACGGCCATTGAAAGCGAAGGCTTGCCGGGCAAATTGGCGGATTGCTCGCTCAAGGAAGCGGCGCGAACCGAGCTTTACATTGTGGAAGGTGACTCAGCCGGCGGCAGCGCCAAGCAGGGCCGGGATCGACGATTTCAGGCCATACTCCCCTTGCGCGGAAAAATCCTCAACGTGGAAAAAGCG
>RQOI01000601.1 GCA_003854995.1 Candidatus Zhuqueibacterota bacterium | reverse complement strand
TGAGCTGGCGATATGAAACTTTTGGCTGGATAGCAGAAAACGAAACAGGAAGTGAATAATTCATCATTGAATGCTGTTATTCTGAGACAGGAAATTGGTGTAAAAAAAAGGATAAGTATGATGAAAACAGCACTATTATTTGTCTGCCTGTCGTTCGCTCTTGTTTCCATCGCTGCCGCGGATGTGAAATATGTTTCAACGACATCGTGGAAACTGGAGGGAGCGGTCGGAACCATGGTCAAGCTTTTCGGCGGCGGCAAGCCGGTCAAAACTGCCGACTATTACACGGATGATGTCAAACGCAGTGATACATTCGACAATAAGGAGAGGCTTGAGACCAGTCAGCTGGTCGATTTGAACCAGGAGCTTTTCATCACCATCGATCACAAGAAAAAGGAATACAGCCAGATGACCTTTGACGAGTGGAAAGAGATGATGAAATCGACGATGGCGCAGCTCAAGGGCGAGGAACAAGGCGAGGCTCCTGAAGAAAAAGAGGAGCCGCAAGCTGAAGTCAAGTGGGATGTAAAGGTTGATGTCCAGGAGACGGGTGAAAAGGAGACGATCGCCGGCAAGAATGCCGAAAAGGTGATTCTCACCCTCGACCTCGATGCAGAGGCGACCGAGACCGAGGTGGCTGAGGGGGAAGAGCCGGAGAGCGTCAAGGGCGGCATCATCGTCACCTCGTCGCAGTGGCTTTACAAGGGCGAAGATGCGGCACAAAAGGAGATGAATGACTTTAACATGCGGCTGGCGGCAAAATTGGGCTTTGCGCCGGGCGAGGCGCAGGACATGATGGAGCAGGTCATGGGACAGAATCCGCAGCTCGGCGAGGCCATCGAGGCCATGCAGAAGGAGGCGGACAAGCTGCAGGGCATGGCCATGCGCGTGGAGACGCTCTATCAGAGCAAGATCGATCCCGAGACAGTGAAAAAGATGGAAGAAGCGAAGGCCAAAGAGAAGGAAGAGGAGACGACGGAGATTCCGACGTCGGTTGGCGGGCTCATCGGCGGCTTGGGCAAAAAGATGATGAAGAAGCAGATGGAGAAAAAAGACCAGGGAGTCAAGGAGCGCAGCGCGCTGATGAATTCCAAGACCGAGGTCCTCGAATTTGACACCTCTTCACTCAGCGCGTCGCTGTTCGAGGTGCCGTCCGGCTTTAAACTGGTGGAACGCAAAGGGGAAGAATAATCTGTTTCGCAAAATCGCGTTGCGGTTGGTATAGAAGTTACAGACTATCGGGATGTTGTGGATGACAGCATCCCGATTGTTTTTTATAAAATGAGCACTTTGTACAAGCAGGCAGTAAGGAGCATCATGACAAAGTGTCAAATTCAAAAATTAATGACAGAGATGAAAAGGAAAAGTTTGGCCTGACCTCTAGCCGCAACCATAAAAGGAACACGAATTCTCACGAATGATACACGAATGAGCACGAATGAGAAAATCAATCGTTTTAAATTCGTGAAAATTTGTGAAAAATTCGTGAAAATTCGTTTTGCTTTTCCAGAATCGTTTAAAATTTCTATATCCATTCACGAATGTTGAAACTGCAGAGTGAAAAAAAATATGAGGAAATTTTTATTCATCATTTTCGCACTCTTTATCATTTCATCGGCTTTGGTTTATTTCGGCAGCGGTTTTGCATTTGACTATGCGGCGAAAAAGGCGCTGCCGCGTCTGCTGCCGCACCTGCAGGCGCGTGGAATTGATGTGCATGAATACGCCTATTCTTCCATCAGGTTGTCATCCCTGCGAACGGTCACGGCATACGATGCTTCGGCGAGCGTGTCCTTCAAGGCGCCGGAGCAAGATGAAAAATCTTATCAGGGGCAATTCTATGCGGAGCGGGTGAACTTTCATGTCGCCAACCTCAGAGATCCCGCCGTATATCTGTCGAGTGACAATTTTCATCTTTCAGTCGATCAGGCGAACGTGCCGGGGACCAGTTTTGGCCGATTCGAGCACGGCTATATTCAGTTGCGCGACCCGATTCGGCTGTCCGATCCGCGCGCCGGATTGCGAGTCATGTTGCAGAAAGTAGCTGATCTGTTCAACGAAACTGAAGTGGAACCGAACGTCATTATGCGGGCGCTGGTGACGCTCAATGTGGGAGGCAAGGAGGCGCAGGCCTATCTCCACACGCGTCGCAGTGCGGGAGGGACTCAGCTCTGCTTTGAGGAGAAGGACATTCGCAGCATGGCGGACACGTTTGAGCTCGATCTATCGAATGAGGAAGTGTCGATCATCGCCTCCTATCCCGCGCACGCGCCGATCATCATGCACCTCACCTCAGAGGCCAAGGCGACCTCACGCACGGCGCGTCGGCGCGACGGTTCTGTGCCGGAGGATGCCTATCGGCATGTGTTGTGGAGCTATTTGTTGACACGCCGGTTTGGCCCCGAGTTCGCCGAAAAGGTCACCGATGCGCATGAGAAACTGCCGACCAACACGGCCGCCGAGCGCAAAATGGATTTCCACAACAATCGCGTCGGTCGCGACTATGCCCGGCGCGGCGTGCCGCAGGAGCGGATCTTGTCGCTAGTGATGAGTGATCCGGGGGTGATCAGGAGGCCGGAGGGGGGGTGAGGTGAGGCAGCGTTGCGTGGATCTTGGCTGCAGGAGGTTTCGCGCTTTCTCTGGTACTCCCTTTCTACTTCTCGCGACTCTCGCAAGTCTTTTCCCCAATTATCTCCTGCAGTCCGCTGGACCCGAGGTCGTCTTGACGTTTCCATCGCTCAGCCGATCGATGATATCGACCATTTTTGCGGCGACATTTTCCCCGAACAGCGCTGTATAATGCGTCGGCGGGCGGAATGATTCGATGCGTTCGATCAAGTTCTCTTCATCCGGAGGGAGCAGCAGGTTCCAGCCAGAGCTCACCGTCTCCACCCATTCGGTCTCTGTCCGCAAGGTGATGCACGGCTTGCGCAGAATATAGGCCTCCTTCTGAATCCCGCCCGAGTCCGTGAGGATCTTGGTCGCATTGGCCATGAGATGAACAAAATCGAGATACCCCATGGGCTTTATCAAGGCAATCGTCCGCGGCAGCCGGAGATTATATTTTTCCAGGACAGCGCGTGTCCGCGGATGGACGGGAAAGAGGACAGGCAGTGGTGCGTCAGCAAGTCTCGACAGGAGCGCCATCAGCTTGTCCGCATGATCGACGGTGTAAGGACGATGAAGGGTCAATACATAGTAGCTGTCAGCCTCAAGTCCGTGTGAATCCAGGACAGAATCGCGCATGCGAGCGAGCGCCTCAGCCAGAGAGTCCACCATGATGTCTCCGGTCAGGAACGAATTGTCCGCCAGATTTTCCGTCTTCAAGTGGTTCATGGCTGTAATTGTCGGTGCAAAAAGACAGTCCGAAACATGGTCCACGACAATTCGATTCAGCTCTTCGGGCATCTGTCGATTGAAACTTCGCAGTCCTGCTTCGACATGGATGACCGGGATGTGCAGCTTTGCGCCTGCCAGTGCACCTGCCAAAGTCGAATTGGTGTCGCCGAAGACGATCACCATATCCGGCGTTTCAGCGAGCAGCACCCTCTCGATTTCGATCAGCATGCGTCCCGTCTGCTCGCCGTGATGGCCCTGGTTGATATTGAGATTATAATCCGGAGAAGCGATGTCCAGATCGGTAAAAAAAGCATCCGACATGTTGCCGTCAAAGTGCTGCCCGGTATGCAGAATCACCTCATGATGATGTTGCCTGATTTGACACGATAGCGGCGCCAGTTTGATGAATTGCGGTCGCGCCCCGACAAGGGAGAGAATCTTCATCTTCATCCGTCTTTTGTTAGGTGGTCGTATACTATGGCCGTCAGTAGATGATAATTGCCACACTCACGAGCCACAGCAATAGATTCACCAGAGTCGGCTTGTCGTTGAGCAGCAAGAGGGTCGGATCTTCGCCGTGCCCCTTTTTATGGATCAGATAAAAATAGCGAAAGATGCCGTACAGGACAAAGGGCACTGTCATCACCAGATTGCGAGTGTGAAATCGTGCGACGGTCTCCGGCGACACGGTATAAAGGGCATAGGACATGACGGTGCAGGCCGTGACGACCGCAATCATCTGGTCGAGAAAGGAGACGCTGTATTCGCTCAACACACTGCGAGAGGTGGTGTCGCTGGATTGAAAGACCAGTTCCTGTCGCCTTTTGGTGAAACCCAGAAAGAGAGCCAGCGTCATGGAACAAATGATGAGCCAATCCGAGGGATAGACGCCTGCCAAAGTCACGCCCGCCAGCACCCGCAGGATGAAGCCGAAAGCGATGAACAAAATATCCAGAATGACAACCTGCTTTATTTTTATCGAGTAGAGTATGTTCATGGCACTGTAGGCTAGCAGAATGAGCGCAAATTTCTCATCAAGGCTGAAAGAACACGTGAGTGCCACAGTGATGAGTGACAGGGACGCAAGGCCGGCCTTGATGATCGACAGCTTTCCTGCTGCCAGGGGTCTCTTGCTTTTTTTAGGATGGTTTTTGTCGCGCGGAATGTCGATGATGTCATTGAAGATATAAATAGCGCTTGCCGCCAGACAAAAGAGCAGGAAGCCGATAGTCACATCCAGCATGAGCGATAGATCGGACATGTTTCGCGAGAAGAAGAGTCCGGCAAAGATAAAAAAGTTCTTTATCCACTGCTTCGGACGCATTGCTATGATTATATATTTCAGATCAGCGAGTAGTGTTCGCATCATGTTCATGTAAATTTCGTGCTTGCCATTTTATCGCGCCTGCGCCATGTTTAGCGCCCGGCAACGCTGGCGTAACAATATCAGGTTCTTCCGAGAATTATTTGACAGTTGATTGAATGATTTTGAATTTGAAATATTCCACGTCACGATAGCCATATGCCATTCTTTTA
>RQOI01000600.1 GCA_003854995.1 Candidatus Zhuqueibacterota bacterium | reverse complement strand
TTTTATCTCGGCACATTTCACGGACTGGAGGGAGTGGCGTTTGGCTGGATCCTGGCTTATCCATTTGCGCTCATTCCGGTTTTTTATTTCATCTGCAAAATTTTGCACATGCCGATCACGGATTGGTTCAAAGCGCTTGGCCCGGCTCTGACGAGCTGTGTCATCATGGCGGCTGCCGTATTAGCCTGTCGCCATTTTCTTGCGGCAGATTTGCCCCATTGGCTGAGACTGACGGCGCAAGCGTTATCAGGAGCTGCAGGTTATTTATTCATCATGATTTCATTTTATCGGCGACGAATTTCGACAATTGTGCAGGCGGTGAGAGGAAAAGGCGCTGCGACATAGAATTGAAACACGCCGAATAAATCCCGCTGCAAGTGTTCGACATTTTCGTATAACATCAATGCCCCTCGTTTGACAAGTTGAACGAGAGGAATTAACATAATTTTCGGATGCGATGCAACAGATGATGACCTTTTTAGAGTGGACTCAACTTGTAATGAAATAGGAAATCACAAAGGAGAAAAAGCCATGAGAAATAAAAATTCAGTGCTAGGGATGTTGCTCGCGTTCATTGCACTTCCAGCGCTTTCCAGCTTTGCCGCGGTGAGTCTGCTGCAGAGTTTCACCGAGACAAATGTATCGGGCAATTCCGAATTTGGTCACTCTGTCGCGAATGCCGGGGATGTCAATAACGACACTTACGACGATGTCATAGTCTCAGCCTATGCCTACAATAACGACACTGGCCGAGCCTATATCTTTTATGGCGGATCGAGCATGAACAGCACAGCGGACGTGACCTTGACCGGCGAGGGAACCGGGCACTATTTTGGCTATAGCATCTCCGGCGCCGGTGATGTCGATGCGGATGGCTTTGATGATGTGATCATTGGAGCGTTTGGCTATAGCAGCAACACTGGCCGCGCCTACATCTATCGCGGCGGTTCAACCATGGATAACACGCCTGATCTGATCATGACCGGCGAAGCTATGAATCACTTTTTTGGCTTTTCCGTCGCCAGTGCTGACAGCCTCATTGACGACACTTATGATGCTGTGATCGTCGGCGCCTATGGCTATAATTCCGGCGTCGGCCGCGCCTATATTTATCATGGCGGTTCATCCCTGAATGGCGTCGCTGACCTGACCATTGATGGCGTGACAGCGGGCGATCTTTTCGGGAAAGCGGTTGCAAGCGTCGGAGATGTTAACAACGATGGCTATGGCGATGTGATCATCGGCGCGCCCGGCAAAACGAGCAACATCGGCGGCGCCTATATCTATTTCGGTGGCGCCGGCATGGATGGCGGGGCAGACGTGACTATGGACGGCGAAGCGACGGTGCCCTATTTTGGCTTCAGCCTCTCCAGCGCCGGTGATGTCGATGATGATGGCTATGACGACGTGATCGTCGGCGCCTATGGCAATGATACTG
This sequence comes from Candidatus Zhuqueibacterota bacterium, assembly GCA_003854995.1. Lineage (GTDB taxonomy): Bacteria > Zhuqueibacterota > Zhuqueibacteria > Residuimicrobiales > Krinioviventaceae > Kriniovivens. The sequence continues at coordinate 324 of RQOI01000600.1, read as the reverse complement.
TCACCGGCAGCGCCTACATCTATCGGGGCGGTTCGAGCATGGATGGTACGGTTGATTTCACTTTGCTCGGCGTGGACCTGGGCAGCTATTTCGGCTATTCGGTCTCGGATGCCGGCGATATCAATGGCGATGATTATGCGGATGTGATCGTCGGCGCCTATCGGCTTGGTAGCTACAGAGGTCGTGCCTATATCTATTTGGGTGGTTCAACCATGAGCACAACGCCTGCGGCTATCGTAACCGGCACAATGTCCTACGATTATTTGGGCCGCTCGGTTGCGTGCGCCGGTGACGTCAATAAGGATGGCTTTGCAGATGTGATCA
>RQOI01000599.1 GCA_003854995.1 Candidatus Zhuqueibacterota bacterium | reverse complement strand
CGGGTCCGGCGAGGGCGTTCAACATCACCGTCGCCCAGCATAATGGTCAAGCCGGATGCGTCTATGTCATTTCCGGACGCGGCGGCCAAGACCATCCCGCTCCGCAGGACGTCTTTTTGCAGGATGTCTATGAGTTCAGTCCCGCGCGATATCCAGAGTCCTCTGAGAACGAAACTGGCTGGCGGCGAAGATGCGATATTCCGGCCGCGATCGTTGCCGGAACAGGTGCGGCTTTGGGCCAGAGCCATATTCTCATCTTCGGCGCTGCGCAAAAGACGTGGCTCTTTCACGCCATCACGGACACCTGGATTGAGGGCGGCTCGACGCCGGTCGATCAGATCAGCGCCGGGATGAAGTGGGGCGATCACTTTATCCTCCTTGCCTCTGAAGCGCGTCAACGCGGCGGGGCGAGCCAAGTATGGCTGGTACAGCCTGAGCAGGAGTCGAGCGAGTTTGGCGTAGTGAATTTCAGCACACTGATAATTTATTTGTCGTCGATGATGCTCATCGGCTTTTATTTTTGCAGGCGCAACAAAGATACGAACGACTATTTCCGCGGCGGGCAACGCATCCCCTGGTGGGCGGCCGCGTGCAGCATCTTTGCCACGATGCTCAGTTCCATCACCTACATGTCGGTGCCCGCCAAAGCGTATGCGGCGAACTGGGAGTACCTGCTGGGCTACCCGGCCATTTTCATCACTGCCGCCATCGTCGTCCATTTCATCCTGCCGTTCTTCCGGCGCATCGACGCCACTTCCGCCTATGAATACCTGGAAAAACGATTCAATCGCCTCACGCGGCAAATCGGCAGCGGCCTGTTCGTTTTCTTTCAAATCGGACGAATGGCCATCGTCATGTATCTCTCCGCCCTGGCGCTGGCCGCCATCACGCCGTTCAGCGAGGTGGAGGCCATCTTGATCATGGGCGTCCTCAGCGTCCTCTACAGCACACTGGGAGGCGTCGAGGCGGTCATCTGGACCGATACGATCCAGACCTTCATCCTCCTCGGCGGAGCGCTCCTCATCCTTTTTTTCGCTCTGATCAACATCAACGGCGGACTCGCCACTTTTTTTGCGACCGCTGCGGAGCAGGGCAAATTTCATATGGTGAACTGGGATTGGGATCTGCACAGCTACACGCGAGCCGCCTTCTGGGTCCTCATCGTCGGCTCCCTGGCGCAGAACCTGATTTCGTACACATCGGATCAGGCCGTCGTGCAGCGATACATGACCACTGCCAGCGAGAAATTGGCGAGCCGTTCAATCTGGACCAACGGCATCATGGGACTGTTTGCCGGCCTGCTGTTTTTCCTCATCGGCGCCGCGCTGTTCGTGTTCTACAGAACGCATCCGACGCAGCTTGACCCGATATTTAAAAACGATGCCATCATGCCACTGTTCATCGTCCGCGAGCTGCCGGTCGGCATCGCCGGTCTGCTGGTGGCCGGGATCTTTGCCGCCGCTCAGTCCACCATCTCCACCAGCATGAACAGCGCCGCATCCGCGGTGGTGGTCGATTTCATTCGGCTGTTTGTCAGGGATAAATCGGATCGTTACTACCTGCAATGCAGTCGGCTCTTGACCTTTTGCGTTGGTCTTGCCGGGACGGTCATTGCCGTTTTGCTGGCATCAGCTGACATCAGCTCTCTGCTCGATCAATTTTTTGCCTTCATCGGTCTGTTTGGCGGTTCATTGGGCGGACTGTTTTTGCTCGGCATGTTCACAAAGCGGGCGACCGGCCGAGGCGCGTTTGCCGGCGCCATCATCGGTGCTGTCGCGCTCTACCTGGTGCAATCCTATACGGATACGCACGTCTATCTGTACGCTTTTGTCGGCATTGCCGCCTGTTTTATCGGTGGCTATGTGAGCAGTCTGCTGTTGGGTGGCGTCAGCGCAGATATCAGCGGACTGACGATTTACGATCTCTACAAAATAAGGCGAGGAGCGGAAAAATGATGGCGCGGACGAAGAAAGCGAAGGGTGGCGCTGGCTATGCCGAGAATTATCGGCGCAGCCTGTTTGACGATGTGCTGCCCTTCTGGCTCGACCATGCTGTGGATCGAGAACAGGGTGGATTCATCACCTGTCTGAATCGCGATGGGACGATCATCGACACAGATAAAGGCATGTGGCAGCAGGGTCGTTTCACCTGGTTACTGGCGACGCTCTACAACACCGTGGAGAAGAGACAACAGTGGCTGGATCTGGCTCGACACGGCATCGATTTTCTCGACCGATATGGATTTGACAGCGATGGGCGCATGTTCTTTCAGGTGAGTCGATCCGGCGATCCGATCCGGAAGCGGCGCTATCTGTTCAGCGAATCTTTTGCGGCCATGGCCTATGCGGCGTATGCCAAAGCCGTCGGCAGCGCGCGGTATGCCGACAAAGCGGCAGAGTTGTTCAATCTGTTCATCCAATACAATACGACCCCGGGGCTGATCCCTGCAAAGGTCAATTCAGCCAACCGACCCATGAAAGCCATGGGCTTTCCGATGATCACCATTGCCACGGCGCAGGTTCTGCGGGACACGATCGAGCATCCTGCCGCCGATCAATGGATCGACCGCGCCATCGCTGAGATTCAGCGTGATTTCCTGAATCACGAGTATCAAGCGGTGCTGGAAGTTGTCGGTCCACAGGGCCAATTCATCGATCATTTTGACGGCAGGACGCTCAATCCCGGTCATGCCATCGAAGGCGCCTGGTTCATTCTGCACGAAGCCAAAATCCGCAACAAGGATCAAGATCTCATCGCATTGGGCAGGACCATGCTGGACTGGATGTGGCGCATCGGTTGGGATGCGGAGCATGGCGGCCTGTTCTATTTTCGCGATGTCAAGGGATGGCCGGCGCAGGAATATTGGCACGACATGAAATTCTGGTGGCCGCACTGCGAGGCCATCATTGCGACGCTGCTGGCCCATCATCTGACCAAGGATGATAAATATAAAGCATGGCACAAGCTCGTGCATGATTACACTTTTGGCCACTTCCCTGACAGAGAATATGGCGAGTGGTTTGGCTATTTGCATCGCGATGGTCGACTCTCCGTGCCGCTCAAGGGCAATCTGTGGAAAGGTCCTTTTCACATTCCGCGCATGCTGCTCTATTGCTGGCAGTTATTGATCTGAAAGTGCACTGCTGTTCGGCATCCCATCAGCGACGAGTAGAGCGATTGCTCACGCAGTTCAGAATGACGCAAGTGACGATTCATCATGAGGATTGACAATGGATAATGGCTATAAAAGAATATCGCCCAAATACATGCTCCTGCTCTTTTTGAGCACCCTCCTGGTTTCAGTGCTTTACTTTTTGATCGCCCAATGGCTGAGCCCGCAGCCCATGGCGCTCGTTTCCTATGTTGTATTCACCGTCATCCTTGCGGTGATCATCACTGGCGCTTATCAGATTTTTTTCTGGGTGCAGCGCAACAACTATTTTTTCAAAACGCGTTGCTTCAAGATCGGATTGGATGACAAAATCCCATTTTACCCCATTTGGATCTGGCCTTACAGTTTTTTCTATTACGTCATGATCGGTCTGGTCGTCGCGCGGATTTCTTCTCTTGAGGAGGGCGTTTACCTGATCTTCGGCGGACTGCTGCTCTTGTTTTTCCAGTCACTCTTTTTCCTCGTCCTGCCAGTGACTGTGCCGCCAGATTATCGCCGATACGAAGCCAATACGCTGTCCAGGAAATACCTCCGTTTCGTGCAGGGACTGGACAACGGCAGAAACTGTTTCCCTTCCATGCATTGTTCCGTCGCCACCTATGTGGGATTACTGTTGGTCCCAGTGTTGGGTGTCTACAGCTATTTCTTCATTGCCATTATATGCATCAGTTGTCTTTTCGTCAAGCAACATCAGATTTTGGATATTATTCCGGGCATCCTGCTGGGGTGGTTTGTTTTTTCAATCGCTCCCATGGTCGCTTGAAATAGTGTGATGGTGTTTTGTTTATAGCCTTTTTAATAGACGGAGTGCGGTGCCTTTATGCGCCGCCGATCGCATAATGGCGATGCACTCCAGGAGAGCGAATACACTTCCACGTGGAGTGCATGAGCGAGGACAAAGATGACTCTTACCATTAAGCGATATACACATGCACCGACCCATTGGTTCATCGATGATTCTTATTACTTTTTCATGGGCGCGGTTTATCAAAAAAGACCCTCTCGTGACAAGAGTCGGCCACGAGAGAGATGTTGAAATGGAGGGCTTTGCCCGCGTGACGGCTGGGTGCCTGTAACTGACATTTTGCAATAGGGCGCCTAATTACCTTGACAATCTTTATAAAATCATTTATAATGATCGCCGAATGAATATGATCACTTTGGCTTGCGATCGAGTCCATTTTATTTTGTGATAGATGAGGAGTGAGAGATGCAAAACGACAATCTTGATTCACGCAGGGAGTTCATGATAAAGTCGATCATGTCCACAGGTTTGCTGGCGTCCCCTTATGTCAATTGCGGCAAATTGAATGTGACAAAGCCGATGACGCGGTCTTTTGGCCGTCTAGGATTCGAGGTCACCACGCTGGGACTCGGCGGGCAAGCCTCTATTCAATGGACGCCTGCGGGCGTTGATCCCATTGCCATTATTCACAAGGCTTTTCAGAGCGGCATCAACTATTTCGATACGTCCAATGTCTATGGCCCCAGTCAGCGCAATTACGGCGTGGCTTTTCGCGAGCTTGGGCTCGTGCCTGGCCTCCCCGGCTATCGCGAGAGCAAAAGACGCGCTATTTTTCTCACCAGCAAGACCGGCCTGCGTTTGAGCAAGGGTGAGCCGACGAACACAGTTCCGCGCGGATTCACCGAAGGGCCGGAGAGTTACACGAGTGCGATTCAGGATGTTAAACGATCGCTGTCGCAAATCTTTGGCGATGGCGAAGGAGCCTATCCAAAGGGCGCCTACCTCGACATGGTCCTCATCCACGCACTAGAGTCGCAGTCCGAAATCGAAACGCTCTACCTTGGTCTGGAGGATACCTCGCCCGATATGGAGGTTATCGGCGCTCTCGCCGGATTGCGCGATTTGCGCGATGGCACCAATCTGACCGGTCTGAATCCAGGCGAAGAAAAGCTCATCCGCCACGTCGGCTTTTCCGGCCATTTTTCTGCGCCGATCATGATGGAGATGATTCAGCGCGATGCGCATGATCTCATCGACGGCATGCTCGTCGCCATCAATGCCAATGATCGGCTCTATCAGAATATGCAGCATAATGTCATTCCGGTCGCCCAGGCGAAGAACATCGGCGTCATTGCGATGAAGACATTTGCGGACGGGGCGATGTACACAAAAAATGCGCATTTTTCCTACCTGCCGGAGCACGTCATCCGCAGCGTGGGAAGCCCGTCGTTGCCAAGCCGGCATCTGATCGAATATTCGCTGACGACCGCCGGCGTGCACACCTTGATCACCGGCATCGGTCAAATCAGCGATGATCCTCAGCTCTGCCAGTTGACGCAAAACCTCTCGGCCGCTCAGGTCCGCGCCGAAGAGTTCTCGCCCTCCGATCGCCAGGAGATTGAGGAGATGACCCGATTTGTGAAAAATGGCGCGACCAATTATTTTCAGGATAAATATCAGGGATTGACGCCGCCTCGCCAAGTTGCAGTGATGCAAGGATCGGCTGGCGACCAACGCATCTATTCCGTCACCTGGCAATCAGCCTATGCCGGCGCCGAGCCCATTCGGACATATGAGATCTGGCGGGACCAGCACAAGATCGCCGAAGTGCCGAACAAGCCGCAAACGGACCTGCATCCATTTGTTTATAAAGATGCCGTAACCGATGATGGCGCCCATAACTATAAAGTTGTTGCGGTTGATGCCAAAGGGGACCGCAGATGACCGCAGATTACGCAGATTTCACAGATGGCGCAGATTACGCTGATGATGCATCTGCGAAATCCTTTAATCAGTGTAATCTGCGGTCATCTGCGGTGCTGGCCTTTGACACTCACATAACAGTCGCAGCAATCTGCTGCGAAGAAAGGACATCATGATGGAAGAAAAAAGGAACATGACGCGGCGCAGCATGCTGGCGCGTACGGTGGCTGTTGCCGGCGCAGCGTCGTTGCTGCCGACGATCGCGGCGTCGGCCGATGAAGGGAGCCGAATCGTGAAAACCGGCCGCATCAGGCAATCCATCTGCCGGGGCTGCCTGAGCAAGAGCGGCATGAGCGTCGAGCAGATGGCGGCCGTGGCCGCCGAGATGGGACTGGCTGGCCTCGATCTGGTGCAGCCAAAGGACTGGGATGCGGTGAAGAAACATGGCCTCGTCGCGACCATGGTGCCCGGCGCCGGCAGCATTAAAAGCGGTCTCAACGATAAATCGCTCCACCCAAAGTTCATGGAAGAGTTTAGCGCCAACATCAAGGCCGCGGCCGCGGCGGGCTGGCCCAACGTCATCACCATGGCCGGCGACCGCCAGGGCATCAGCGACGAGGAGGGCATGGAAAATTGCACCATCATCCTCAAGGAGGCGGTCAAGATCGCTGAGGATCACGGCGTGACCATCTGCATGGAGCTGCTGAACAGCAAGGTCGATCACCCTGGCTATATGTGCGACAATACGGCGTGGGGCTTTGAGCTGTGCCGGCGCGTTGGCTCGCCGCACTTTAAGATGCTGTACGACATCTATCACATGCAGGTCATGGAAGGCGACCTGATCGCGACGATCAGAAAAAACATCGACCATATCGGCCACTTTCACACGGCTGGCGTGCCGGGACGGCACGAGATTGACGAGGACCAGGAGATCCAATATCCCGCGGTGATGCGCGCCATTGTCGACACGGGTTACAGCGGCTATGTGGCGCACGAGTACACGCCGCTTCGCGATCCGCTGACCTCACTGCGCCAGGCAGTCCAGACGTGCGATGTGTAGCGGCCGAAATGGCTGGAGAAAAAGCAGCGGATGGGGGTGAAGAAAGGAGATTTCCATGATGCAAGCAGTTGATCATATGTCGCGACGGACATTTGCCAAGACCGCGGCCGCCTCCCTGGCAGCGATGAGCCTGCCTTTTCGGGCGCGCGCGGCCGGTTCGGATCGCATTCGCATCGGACTCATCGGCTGCGGCAATCGCGGCGGCGGCGCTGTCGCCAACTGTTTTGAGGCTGACGATGGTGTGCAGCTGCTGGCCATAGCGGATGCCTATGCAAAGGGCGAACGGTTTGCCCGGGGCATGCAGCACATCAGAGAGTGGTGCGACAAGAACGGCCGGTCGTACGATGAGCGCGTCAAGGTGTCGCCTGAGACGATTTTCACCGGCTTTGGCGGCTACAAACAGCTCCTCGCCATGGACGACATCGATCTGGTGCTGATCGCGACGCCGGCCAATTTTCATCCGCTGCACCTGGCCGCCGCGATCGATGCGGGCAAGCACGTCTTTGTGGAGAAACCGGCGGCCGTGGATCCGCCCGGCGCGCGCAGCGTCATTGACAGCGGTGAGCGCGCGCGGCAAAAGGGATTGTCGATCGTGGCCGGCACGCAGCGACGGCACCAGGCGAGCTACCGTCAGAACGCCTACGCCGTTCAGCATGGCGCCGTGGGACGGCTCTTTGGCGGACGCGTCTGGTGGTGCGGCGGCGGCGCCTCAACGCCACCGCAGCGTCTTGCCGGCCAGGACGATGCGGAGTATATGGTGCGCAACTGGTATCGCTTTAGCCAGATGTCCGGCGACCACATCATCGAGCAGCATGTGCACAATCTGGATGTCGCCAACTGGTTCATCGGTCGGCCGCCCGCCCTGGCGCTGGGATTCGGTGGCCGCGCCAGGCGACAGGGTGGCAACCAGTACGACTTTTTCAGCATCGATTTCGATTATGGCGAAGATGTCACTGTGCACAGCATGTGTCGCCAGATCAACGACTGCTACACCCGCGTCAGCGAGCATTTTGTCGGCGTCGAAGGCTCTCTCTGGGGCGATGGCAAGCGCGACGGCAAGGCCATCCTCGTGCCGGAGTATGAGGAGAAGGGCGGTCCCTATGTGCAGGAGCACCGCGACCTGATCGCCAGTATCCGCGCCGGCGAGCCGATCAACGAAGCGCGCGCTGTGGCCGAGTCCACTCTGACGGCCATCATGGGCCGCATCTCGGCCTACACGGGCCAGCTCGTGCGCTGGATCGACTTGAGCGAAAATGCGGCGAGTCCCTGGTACGATCTGCGCATGCAGCCAACGGCAATTGATTTCGAGCGCGGTCCGGTCACTGCGCCAGAAGAGAACGTGCTCCCGCTGCCGGGAAAGGCGT
>RQOI01000598.1 GCA_003854995.1 Candidatus Zhuqueibacterota bacterium | reverse complement strand
TTTTGCGCGATCGCGAGAAACAGCTGCTGCATGAGCTCGAAGAGACCAAGCGGCGCTGGAATGCCGAGCAGGACGAACATTATGCCCTCGCCGATGCGGATGACGTCTCGGAGGTCGTGTCGCTGATGACCAAAATCCCGGTCATGCGCGTGGCACAATCCGAATCAGACAAGCTGCTCCTCATGCCCCAGGAACTCAAAAAGCGCGTCGTCGGCCAGGACAACGTCATTGAGATGCTCTGCCGCGCCATTCAGCGCACGCGCGCCGGCCTGAAAGATCCGCATCGTCCGATTGGCTCCTTCATTTTCCTCGGACCAACGGGCGTCGGCAAGACCTATCTCGCCAAAGAACTGGCGCAATACCTCTTCAACGATGAAGACGCCCTGATTCGCATCGACATGTCAGAGTATATGGAGAAATTTTCCGTCTCTCGTCTGACAGGCGCACCGCCGGGATATATCGGTTATGAAGAAGGCGGTCAATTGACTGAAAAAGTCCGCCGTCATCCCTATGCCGTCGTCTTGTTCGATGAGCTCGAAAAGGCGCATCCAGATGTCTTTAACATTCTGTTGCAGATTCTGGATGAAGGCCACGTCACGGACGGACTGGGTCGTAAAATTGATTTCAAGAACACTGTCCTCATCATGACCTCAAATGTCGGCGCTCGCATGGTGCAAAAGAGCGGCGGCATTGGCTTTTCGCAGCAGACTGAAGAGGGCAACTATGAGAGCATGCGAGATCGAATCATCGAGGAGGTCAAGCATCTGTTCAATCCGGAATTCCTGAACCGGGTGGACGAGATCGTCGTGTTCAGACAACTGGGTCGAGAGGATATGGTCAAGATCATCGACATCGTCATGCAGGACATGCTGAGCAAGGTGTCGAATCGAAACATCACCATCGAGCTGACGAAAAGCGCCAAAGAGTTCATCGCTGATCAGGGATTTGATCCGATCTATGGTGCTCGTCCGCTCAAACGGACGATCCAAAAATATGTGGAAAACTCTATCGCCGAGGAGCTGCTCAAAGGGACTTTTACGGACGGGGCGCACATCCGGGTGAAAAAGAAAGGCGATGGTCTCTCTTTTGATGAGGCGAGCAGCGAAAAAGAAGCCGATGCTTCATCCGCCCGACATGAGGAGCCGATAGAGGAAGGCTGACGCCACCCCAGTCAGCCACTCGTCAGCACTCTTATCTCAACTGCTGGACTCATGAAAAAACTTGGCCGTTGTGCGCAAAGATAAAATTCAGCCGGGAGTGCCGAACTTCAGCGACTTAGCAGTAAATCCTCTCCCTCGTTTGGCCATCTGGCGCGAATGGTGATCGTATCAGGATAGATGCAAAATCGTTCTGCCGGTTGAAAAGGGACGATGCTGCCGGAGCTGAAGCGGCCGTTCTCATCTTCATCGCGATAAAACTCGATCACATACGAACCAGGCAACATCCCGTCGATCTGATAGGGCCCAGGTTGGCTCACCCATCGCTCAAAAGATGTCTCACTTTTTTCCCCAACTGATCTGGCGCGCAAGAAAAATGACCCGCTCGCCGCAGTATCCGCATCCGCCACTATTCCGGAGATGGCGGTCAGCGTATCCGGATTGACGGAGATGAATTGCCGTTGAAACAGCGTATCTGCCAGTGGATTGGCGCTCAGATCAAAGACCGAGTCGACGGGCAGGGTGATGTAATAAAATCTCTCGCTGGCAAACTCTTTTGTCGGGTTGAAAACATAATGCGACAGATGCGGCCAGCTCACTTTTCCGGTGATCGTGTCACCCAACGTGTCGGCGACGATGAGATGGCGCGCTACAGATTCTGGGGACATGGCCTTGGAAAAGTGCATATGCAGCGGCGTAAAAGAGGGGAGAAATTTTGAGCTGTCGGGCGGCTGCATGCCGATGTAGGTCGGTCTGGCCGTATCAGGGATGGCGCTGCCATGGAAAACCACAGAATCAGAGCGCAGAGCAAGCCAGTTCAGATCATAGCCCTTTTCCAGCGTCAACGTGTAGAGTGCGCCGGAATCTTGCGGCGCGGTGGTCAAGTGCACGACCGCGGGATTGTGAAAATCGATGCCGGCATCCAGGACAGCCAACAGGCCGCCTTGGCTCGTCACGGTGTAATTGCGCACCACCGATAGACAGTCGGGCAGCATGCTCTCCGTGAATCGAATATCGACATGCCGGTCGTCCGGCGCAGCGGCGGCGCTCACCATCGGTCGCGTTGTGTCCTGCAGCGCGGTGCGAAAATTGAAATTGCCGACCATGAAATCCATCGAATCCAGCGAGACATCCTGGCTTGGGATGCCGATCCTGTCGAACTCTGCGTTGTAGATATTATTCACATCGCGGTCCAGCACCGCGAAGAGCCGATAGTCGCTCAACGCCAGATTTGTCAGCTGGTAGAGGCCATCCTTACCCGCCTGGGTGATGTAGAGGGGAAAGTTCGTCATCGGATTTGGCGTCGTCGTGTCGGCCAGATCGTACGCCCAGATTTGCGTTCCCTCGATCTGCTCGCCGTACACATGTCCGCTCACACGGCCCTGATCCAGGATGGCGCCTGTCGAAAAGGCCAGCGTGAAAGAATTTTTCATCGTGTTATTCCGACGATCTCTGACGCCGGCGCCGATGGTGATGACGTACGTTCGATCCCGCAGCAGTGAATCGGCAAAGGTCATTGTCAGCTGTCGGTCCTGTTTCCATTTATACCTTATATTTTCGCCGGGAAAAGGAGTGATGAATATCACTTCCTGACAGGAGATCGGATTGACCGCCTCGCTGAACTCGATGACGATCCTGGTGTCGCGCGGCATATTCGTGCTGTCAGCCGGCGGGAACGCGCGGATGATGTACGGCAGTGACTTGTCCTCCGGCCCGCCCGGCGGAAAGCCCTGACTCGCGCACAGCAGCCAAAAGAGCGACAGCAGTGACAATGCAAAAAGTGCAAACAGTCTGTTCATGATCTGCCCTGATAGAATTCGGAAAAATGTAGAGATTCGCCGGACGAAATTCAAGAGGTTTCTCCGCGGCTGAAGCGACTGCGTTCAAATTGTTTCGCAGAGAAAGTAAAGCTGCACCTTTCTGATAAAAATACTTGTGTTTGTCAGAATCTTTAGTAATTTTCATTAGCACAGCTCGCAAAGGAGGTGATAGCCGACGTTCAGAGAATTACAGACTTGACATCCTGTCATGCAGTAAAAACTTTATGAGGAGAGTTCATATGAAAGATCTGGGAGTAGTTTTTCTCGCCCTCGCTTGTATCTTGTCGCTGCCACTGGCAGCGCAGAACCTGATCCAGGGCAGCAACATGGAGGATGAGGATGCATGGGAAATAGTCTACTACAATCCCGAATTCCAGCCGGAATACCAGTTCAACTACACCGAGGCGACGGTCGATGTCAGTCCGTTGCGAGGCGGCGCTCTGCGCATTTTTATGGATGACGGCTCCACGGGCGGTCAGCTCCTGCTCTATCAGCGCGTCACCTGTATCGCCGGTCAGGAATACAAGGCTTCCGCTCTATTGAAAATCCTCGACTATTACGCGCCGGAAGCTGTTCTGGGGCAATGGTTTCAGTTCTACGTCGCCGTGGAAGAACCCGATCCGATGGCCACCGATTTCAATCCCGCCGGCACTAAAATGTACAACATCGATTCCTGGCTGGGCGATCTGAATGTGTCCTGGGAGGACCTCAACGGATACTTTGAAGCCGTCAACTGGGAGAGTCACTATGCGACGGCGCCCTACTGGGTCTGTCCGGGCGATCCCGG
>RQOI01000597.1 GCA_003854995.1 Candidatus Zhuqueibacterota bacterium | reverse complement strand
TATTTGTTCACCTCAGCGACAATACCACCCTCGCCGGTGCCGGGATTCGTCGCCTGCTCGCGCACCTTGAGAACTGCCCTGAAAATTTTATCATCCACCCAATAGAGAAACTGCGTTGCGCGGGCATCCGGCGGCAGCGGAAATGAGTAGACAGCATCTACAGCCTGGTCCCACTCGTTTTCAAATTCCTGATAAACCTCGGTCTCGGCAATGAGGCCATTTATTTTCACCGTGACATGCGTCAGTCTATTGCGCAGAAAATCTTTGGGATAATTCTCCTCAACGGGCATCAGCAAGCCATCAGCCATCAGCGGCATTGCCAATAATGCCAGAAACAATGAGAGCCATGCTATCTTTATCATCATACACCTCCCTCTATCTCAGGTACAACACTTTTTGCGTCTCATGGCGCAGGCGTCCATCGTCGCCATGTATGGACAATGTGACGAGATAAAAACCGGAGCTGACCGGCAGCCCTCTGTCATCGTGCGCATTCCACACGATTTTCGACGGTTGATGAGGTGCAAGTGCATAGTGGCGAACGCGTTGTCCCAGCATATTATAAATCTCCACATCGCCGGATCCCGAAAAAGCGTCAACCAATATTTTGACAACAGGATTAAAAGGATTGGGATAGCAGGCGAGTCCTTTTGCCAAACCAGTATCGCCGCCATTGACGACAATATGCGTTTCTCCGCCAAGACCGGCATAATTGACCTTCAGGCGAATATCGTGCGGCGCCGTGCTAACAAGCTCCAACGTGAGCAAGTAGTGATCCTGCGATTCCATGCGCGACACATCGAGCAAGACATCGCGAAAATTGCCATAGATGTCGTAAAATGTACCGCCGGTCGGTAAGACAATGGGATTGAACCAGTCTGTTTGCAGATAGGCCTCGCCAACGCCGTGTACTTTGATGTCCAGCGCCAGCATGCGGTTGACGATCTGCTCTTGCGTGTAATTCTGTTCCGGATATTCTTCATCCGTTATCCAGATGATAGTCCGTCTGCTCCCTGGACGCCACGACAGTTCGCTCGCTCTGTACAACGCCGAAGGGGAATCTTCTATCCCGCCCCACAGGTCAACGCCCGCCAGTCGGCTTTTCATCAACTCGATATCGTTGGTAAAATCCCACACATCGTCCACCGTCGTGCTGAACGTCACAACCGCGACGCGAAAGTCAAATCCGCGCTCGCTCAAGCTGTCGGCAAATTCGCCAAGATTGTCTCGCACCGCTGCGATATTATCACCCATGCTGCCCGAGCAATCAAGGACAAAACAGACATCCACGAGGCTCGATCCGCCGCCAAATTTGCTCATGGTAAAATCTCGAATGCGTTCCTCATTCTCGTAGAGCAAAACATTGTTGCGTTCAAGCGCCAATA
>RQOI01000596.1 GCA_003854995.1 Candidatus Zhuqueibacterota bacterium | reverse complement strand
GTGGAACTCGGCGTTCTCGGTGGTTATATTATTTATCTTCTATGTTACGCTTTTGTCAACGTGGCTACCCGTAACTGACCTTTTACACAGCTCAGGTCATCATTTTTCCCCAAAAACCTGCGCCGTGAATATCTTTATGATTGTGTCTTCATACCGCCACGCTTCAAGGGGCAATGCGGCTTTACGGCATGTCTGCCGCAAGAATGTCTCCGCATCCCAATTATAATCAGTGGCCACCTGTGGCAGCAGCAAGCCTGAATAGGCGCCATTCTTAATGTAAAGGCCGTGCTGACCAACCTCTATCTCATTGATATCCGCAATCTGTCGTAACAGTGACAGCACAGATATCTCTATGTCGATGTCGGACAGCTCATGAGCATCAACCGGCTTGAACCGCGGATCACGACAGGCGGCGACGGCCATTTCGCAGACTGTTTCATGCAGAGGTTTATAGGCCTGCACATAGCCGATGCATCCCCGCAGCTCGCCCCTGTTATGCAGCGTGACAAAAGCGCCACGCTTTTCAGAGAAAATCGGCGAATCAAGTTCGGCGGGCTCTGTTTTTCTCTCGCCCAGCAGTTTTTCAATCGCGACGCGCGCTGCCCTGAGCAATGCTTTTTGTTCTTCTTGCGTCAGCGGACGATGGGTCTTTTCGGCTGTCATAGTGCATCCCGCAGGCTAATGAACCAAAATGTTCTCATCAAAGACTTGCGTTCGATAGAGCCAGAACTCTGCTCCCTGGCGCCAGGCGCCAGGTGGCAGCCCTGCTTTCTGGCATAAATTGACCATCTCTTCCTCCACTGTGCGCCAGCCGGCCTCGACGGGCACTTCCGGCAGAAAAGTGGCGGCATGTCCCCCTTTTCGCATGATGATGCCGTGCACCCCCATTTTGAATCCGGCCAGACTGTCTATTTTATAGACATTTGTCAAATAAACCGATACTTTGATCTTGATGTCATCAAGTTCATCCGCCCGCAGCGCCGGGAATCGCGGATCGTCAAATGCGGCGGCCAGAGCCATGTGCGGCACCAGCTGATAGAGCGGAACAGTGGGCTCATGATGCCCGATGCAACCGCGCAATTGACCATTTTTCGTGATCGTCACAAAGACGCCCCTTTTTTGCCGTTGCACGTCATTCACCGGCGCTGCTTCGAGAACAGTGCCTTTTTCAAGGTACTGGACGATGGCGGCGCGCGCCAACCTGACCAACGCGCGCTGATCCTCAATGTCCAGCGGCGCAAATTCGATTTTTCCGGATGGCGCCTGGCTGCGATAAACAGCGACAGCGCCATACCCCACAACATAGCCTCCCTTCTGCCCAATGACATCGTTGGAGTTGGTCTGCGCCAGCAGTTCAGCCGCGTTTGCACCGCGCTGCTGTGCCGCGATTTGCATGATGATCACCGGACAACCGCCGCACGCCTGCGACGATCCCGACTGCAATTCCTGATAAAGAGTTTTGGGCTGCAGCGCCACAATGGCCGAAAGAGTCTGACCGCAGATCCGAACGCATTCACCGTACGACTGACCATGGTAAAGATCAGTGCTGGCGATGATCAGTGTCTTTTTATCCCCCAGTACCTTTGCCAGCGATTTGCCGATGGCCTCGCACGCCGACCAATCGACGTGTCCCACGACGAGCGGAATTATTTTCGCTTTGGGGAACAGGAACTGAACGAACGGCACCTGCACCTCCACAGCGTGTTCGGCGCGATGCCCATACTCGACGAGATGCACCTGGTCGCACAAATCGACGAGCTGTCGTGCCAGAGAGACATCAATGTCCGCAGTTCCGAGAGGCGTCTCATACGCACGTCCGGGAAAAATTGTCGCTCCTCTGAATGAATCGCGATGGCTCGGTGCAATGATGACGACGATATCATATTTTTCGTCCTGGACCTGTTTGTACGCCGCTGCGGCAGTGGCGGCAGAGTATTGGTATCCCGCATGCGGCGCCACCAGGCCACAGATCTCCCCATCGACCAGAGGCGTCGGGACGTCCTGCAGCATGCGCTCAATATCACTGGCGAGCTGGACGGGATCGTTCGGATAAAACTGGCCGGCGACAACAGGCGGACGGATCTGGCCATGCGCCGGCAGGACCAGGAAAAAAGAGCAGCACATCAGCAGGCCAATGCGCCGGCGCCGCAGCCATCTCTGCGCGCGTGAAATAGTATTCATGATCATCTCTCCAAACTCAGAACCATACGCCGGCAATAGCTGCGCCGCATTTTTCACACGTGCCTTTGTTCAGTGACCTGCCCACCACTGAAAAGCCGACCCGTCGGATGACGATCTGTCCGCACACTGGACAGTAGGTATTCTCACCCGGATCGCCCGGCACGTTGCCGGTATAGACAAAATGCAGGCCGCTATCCAGGCCGATCTGCCGCGCCATTGTCAATGTTTTGAGCGGTGTGGACGGCAAATTCTTGAGTCGATACTGCGGATGAAATCGGGAAAAATGGAGCGGCGTATCCGGACCCAACTCTTTATAGATCCAGGCGCACAATTCCTCAAGCTCTTTGCGATCGTCATTTTGTCCGGGTATGACCAGGTAGACGATCTCAGTCCACATGTTCTCTTTCTTGAGCAAGACGAGCGTATCAAGGACAGGTCTGAGCTCGCCGGCGACGAGCTCCCGGTAAAACCGTTCGGTGTAGGCTTTGAGATCAATTTTTACGCCGCTCAAGACAGAACACAAATCTCGCATGGGTTCGGGATTGATATAGCCGTTGGAAATCATGACGCTGCGGATCCCCACATCATTGCCTTGTACGGCGGAATCGTACATATATTCTGTAAAGATGACCGGCTCATTGTAAGTGTAGGCTATCGATGCACATCCCCGGCTTTTGGCGAATTGAGCGACGTCGTGGGGCGGCAAATTGAACGATTCCACCTGCTCGGGCGTCGATTGCGAAAGTTCCCAGTTTTGGCAAAACTTGCACATCACATTGCAGCCCACTGTCGCAATAGAAAACGCTGTTGTGCCGGGTAAAAAGTGAAAGAGCGGCTTTTTCTCGATCGGATCGACGTGCGCTGTGCTGAGCTTTCCATAAACCAAACTATAGTAAGTGCCGCCACTATTTTCTCGCACACCGCAATAGCCGCGCTCCAGATCATCGATGATGCATTCGCGCGGACAAAGTTTGCATTGTATCTTTCGATTTGGCAGCTTGATGTAATAGCGCGCTTCCACCAATCCGGATGTCTTTCTTTCTTGCGCTCTTGCGAGCAAAGGCCATCCGGCCAGCGAGCCGACCGTCGATTGCAGAAATTTTCGCCGATTCATCTTGTTCATACTCGCACGATCTCAATTCTGCCAAGATCATCTGTCCCGAGTTGATGCTCGGCATCCGCAGCCCGGGCGATGTACGACGGCTTGCGACCGGCTTTTTCAAGGGAATCGATGCCGTTTTCAGCTCTTTTTTGCTCGATGATGTCCCAGGCGACGCGATCCATCGCAACCATGTCTATGGCGGCGAGGAGGCTGTCCATTGGCCATGACCACTCCGGCATGAATGGCGGGCCGCCTTCACACTGGGCGGTCAAGGCGTCGCAAATGGTCAGACGAACCTTGTCCCTGATGGGCGGCAGCATGTTCACATCAGCGATAAAGGGATCGCCGAGATGCATGTGATATTTATTCGGATTATTGATGACGCCGAAGAAATTCTTCATCGCACAGCTCAAGCCGACAATGCCGTGGTCTTTCAAGATCGGAAGATTGATGACCGCTGTGCAGCGATGCGCTAAAATAGTCGATATCTGACTGGCGACCGCGCCGTATTCGAAGAGCTGCGCTGTGAAACCGGACTGATCATTGCCCAGACATTGGACCGCACCGCGTTGTTGCGATGGCTGAAATCCGGCGCCGATGAGATCCCGGCTGCGCCGGTCGAAAATGATCATGTTTTGCTTTTTCACTCCAGCGACCAGCAGACGGTCAACTATTTCGCTGACAATTTCCGGATGGGTGGATAAATGTTTCCCGGCAAGACAATTGACCTTGAGGCCGACAACATCCCGGGACGAGAAGAGCGATCGCCACGCTGCAGCTGCTGGAACCTGAAATAGAGCCTCGATGGTCGTATCCAACAATCGGGCAACTTGTGGCTGAACGAGGCTCTGCTTCGCGCCTCGCAGGTCAGAACGGTGCGCGATGACAACCCTGGATTGGCGGGCATCATTGGCCCGTGAGGGCCGCGCCATTGCCCTGAGCGGTTTGCGCAAAGAGGCGGCCAGCCCCAAACCCAGGCCACCGCCGATGACCGAAGAAGTTTTGATAAAGTCTCTGCGTTGCATCATCACACTAAAAGATAGGCAAAGTTGGAGCGAATGTCAACGCAGAAAATGCTCGACAATTTTTTTAAAATCCCTGCTTTCATCTTGTGTCGCTACATCATTGTGCCGGCTCACCAGATCGGCATTGGCCTTGGCCAATCTCTCCTTTGCCTGCACGTACATGATGCGGTTGTCAATCGCGACGCCAATCTGATCTGCCAATATTTCCAGCATCTGCACCGCATCCGGCGTCGGCAGTCGCGCCTCCTGGGGATCATCGGCCATGAAATAGCCGATTGTTTTCTCGTCACGACCGCGGACCGGCACCAGTATCAGCGCGTTCTGCGACCAACCATCATCCAGGTTCAGGCGGTTGTCAGCACCGTAATAAATTTGCTTGAAATGGTCCAGAACAGGCTCTTTGCGATTGACAAGATATGATTTCCCGATGAGATAGTCATCTCGCACCAGATGGCTGAACTCGCTCATATCAAACGTCAACGCCAACAGCTGCTTCTGCTTGATCTTGTCATCGCAGGCAACGGCTTTGGTTTCGAGCCTTTGCGATTTTTTACTCATGAGAGCGAGCGTCACCAGATTGAAATCGAGGCTGTGCCTGGCAGACCACACCATTTCATTGAGCAGCTCCGTAAGGCCGAGATGCAGTTTGAAAATATTTGCGTTCGAGAGCATGTGGCTCAACCGTCGATTTTTTCTTGCCAGCAGACTGAATTGGTAATAACTTTCTATGCTCATGCCCACAAGCCGAGCAGCCAATTCGAGATTTTGCCAAATCACCCGAGTAGGCATGTGGCCATCCCAAGGTTCATCCAGAGAGATATAGCCGTACGGACGACCATTGTCATCTTTGAGAGAGAGCAGTAAGAGATCGCGCTTGTTCCATTCTGCCGACCGTCGACGACGCCCGCTTCCGCGCTCCGGAACAGCCGGATGCTCCTCTGCTTTGTCATATTGCGGATCCTGATCAGAACGGAGCACCTTCATTCGATGCTGATCGTGAAAAATGCGCTCTACGACGCGCCGCGGAACCGCAACTGCGGATCGAACTGACACGCCTTCCTGCCCAGGATAGCCGACCATCGCCAGTTTCACAAAAACATCTCGTCGAAAATCGATCAGAGCGAGCGTTGCCCGTTTGAACTTGAAAACCTGACACAGGGCATCAAGGATGCGGAATAAAAACAGGTTCAAAGGCTCGGAATAGCCGAAATGCACGAGACTCACAAACTCGGCGATCAAGCCAATAGCAAACGGTCCCGCTGAACCCTTTTCGATGACAACGTCGGGTGAGCCTTTGCCACTGATTTTATGATTTCCATTCTGCGCGCAAAACGTGTTCGACGTTGTTTTGATAAAAGATCGTTTTGGGTGCGCGTTTAAAATGTTCATAGTCGTT
>RQOI01000595.1 GCA_003854995.1 Candidatus Zhuqueibacterota bacterium | reverse complement strand
ACGGGAGATGTACACGGACATTCGTCCGAGTGGGATAAATATCCCGCTCTATTGTCCGCCCAGGACGGATGTCCTGGGCGATCGTGCGGCTTCTATAATTTGGTTGCGGCCAAAGGCCGCACCAAGTTTTCACGTTTTGATTTTCTCGGCGCTTCTTTGCGGTCTCTGCGGTTTTCTTTTTTATATGATCTAAACTTTGTTGTCGTCACCTTGTAGTACATAGTCTCAAAAACAAAAAGGATCACGAAGATCATGCCGCGAAAAAAAAATGTGAAATAAAAATATCGGCCGCTGTTGTTGCAATGTTTACATGGGAAAACAGCTTGACGACGCACTTTGCTTTTTGCAGAGAAAAAGCTGATCAGTTTGGTTCGAGTTGACAGAGAATAGCACCTGCGCCTCCCTGCGGATCCGATCACACCTGCTCCAGATGATACAAGATGTTCACAGCTGCCGGGTGCGAACCACGGGCAAATGAGTATGGCATTTCATGATGCATGACGCGATAGCGGTCATATTGGGTGGAGGGCGAGGGACGCGACTCTATCCCCTGACCAAGTACCGGGCCAAGCCGGCTGTGCCGATCGCCGGCGCCTACCGGCTGATCGATATACCGATCAGCAACTGCATCAACTCCGAGATAACCAGGATATTCATCCTCACGCAGTACAATTCCATGCAGCTGCACCGGCACATCAATTCGGCCTATCACACCAACGGCTTTTCGCAACTATCGATCGAAGCGCTGCCGGCGCAACAGACGCGCGAGTGCAGCGACTGGTTTCAGGGTACCGCCGATGCGGTGCGCCATTACGTCTCCTTTTTCTCGCGCTTCCACGCCAGGGATGTCCTGATTCTCTCCGGCGATCATGTCTATTGCATGGACTATCGGCCGTTCATCGCCCAGCATCGCGCCACCCATGCGGATATAACCATCTCCGCTGTCGGTGTGCAGAAATCGCAGGCCTCGCGCTATGGCTTGCTCAAGATCGATCCGGCATCGGGTCGCGTGACAGATTTCATCGAAAAACCGGATCAGCAGCGCCTCGGTTGCGTGCAGAATGACGCGGACGCATTGACCAATTACCACGGGCAGAAGGACAAATATATCGCCTCCATGGGCGTCTATCTGTTCCGCAGCGATGTCCTGCAGCACATCCTCATGGAGAATCCGCTCTCCTGCGATTTTGGCCACGATATCATTCCGAATCTGATCGACCGCTACCGCGTGCACGCCTATCTGTTTGATAAATACTGGCAAGACATCGGCACTGTCGAGGCATACTATCAGGCAAACATGAAATGTCTGGATGATCCCATGTCCATACTGAGCTGCTATGACTCCAGCATGCCGCTTTTCACCCGGCAGCGCAGTCTGCCGCCAGCGCATATCAATAACTGCGAGATCCGTCAGAGCAAAATCTGCAATGGCTGCCTCATTGAGGACGCCGTCATCCGCCGGTCGATCATCGGCATGCGAACGGTCATCGGTAAAAACGTTCGCATAGAGGAATCCATCCTGCAGGGCGCCCACCGCTATCAAGGGCCGGAAGAGCGCCGACAGGATAGGGCGAGCGACATTCCTCCGCTCGGCATCGGCGAGCATTCGGTGATCAAAAGAGCCATCATCGACAAGGATGCCAGAATCGGCAGAAATGTTCATCTCATCAATCAAAATGGCGATGAGACTGTGGATCAGGAAAAGAGAGGATACCTCATCATCAACGGCATCATCACGGTGCTGGAGAATGCCATCATCCCGGACAATATGATCATTTAGAAAGGGCAGCGGATGCTGCCGGATTAGCACGATTTTTGAACGCTTTATGCAGCAGAGCAGGTGGAAAATTTCGCGGGATGTGATCGGCCTGTTTTTGTGTTATAATTTATGTAAGATGCTGTTTTTGCTTTGCGCATGCAAGGATCTGTGAGAGGAGTTCGGGACAAAACAAAAGCCATGTTATCGAGGTGCGAATATCTGTAATTAGATTACAGACCTGTAATTCGACGTGGCTTTATCGAACGTTAAAGAGAGATGTTTTGCAGCATATGCATCTGTGAAATCGGCATCCTCTCAGCAACAAAAAGGAGGAGACAAATGCTGCTGAAAATCGAAAAAATAGAGGACAATCTCGTCGTGCAGATACCGAGCGCTTTTGCGCATCGCTGCGGTTTTGATGACGGCGCCGAGGTCAATATGCGTCTCAAGAACGATCACATTGTCATTGAATCGGCTGACCAGTCCTTTTCATCGCTCATGAACTGTTGGAGCGAGATGAACGACGAGGAACCTCGGAGCGAAATGTTCTACGGCTAGCGATTTTCATCGCTCAACCCATTCTCCAAACGGCAGAAAGAGTCGCCGGCGCTTGCCACCCGGCTGACAAAAAGCTCGACTGGGTGGCAAAGAGCGTCGCCGGTGAATCGATTTCAGCGCGGGGGCGCTGTTTTTTTCGGCGATTATTTATCGGGGCGAATCGCCTTTTCCGCTTTTTCCAGCGCTTCAGCCGCTGTTTGGCGCAGCGAATTCATCTGCTCCTTGATGCCCTTCAGATCCCCTCCGGAGCGCCTGTAGGCCAAAATGGCAATGACCAATGCGACGACAGCGATGAGAAAATTGATAAAATCCATGCTCTCTCCTTT
>RQOI01000594.1 GCA_003854995.1 Candidatus Zhuqueibacterota bacterium | reverse complement strand
TTATCAAATAAAAGGCTGTCGAATTTCTCGCAGAATTCTAATAAACGGATCCAACCTGATAGGATTGCCGATGCGATCACTCGCCATCATGTTATCCTTTTCAATGCTGACGCCGGCAGTCGCACAGGATTTTTTAGATTCGCTTCAAGCCAATGAGGCGGCAGCTCTCTCCTGTGAGGTGGATGGTTTCATGCGCGGCGCTTTTTTTGCCGGCAAAAGCGTCAGCGGTGATGAACTGGAGCAAAAATCGGCTTATGGCGAGATTGGCGTCAAGCTGCGCGCGCGCAAGGCGCAATGGGGCGGTGGCTATGGCGAAATACGTCTTCGGCGCGGCTACGAGTTCGATGAATCGCTTTCCGATTTTCAGCTGCGCGAGGCGTATGTGGATGCCAGTCGTGGCGATTTTGATTTTCGCATGGGACATCAGATCATCGCACGGGGGAGAGCCGACGCCTTTAATCCGACGAACAACATCACGCCGCAGGATCTGACGCCGCCTTCCCTGCGCGAGTTTACCTCTGCCAGACTGGATGACGAGGATGTCGATGGCGTAGCCTGCTATCAGATCGAATGGCGACCAGCGGACGACGCCATCGCTGACGAAAACGGTTTCAGCAAACGGATCACCCTTGTCGGTAAGGAGGATTTTGTCGTTCGCAAATCGATCTATTATGATCTGGATGGAGAATTGCTTGGCGTGGCCTTTGGCCGCAACCAAAAACATCTAAACCGCTGAGTGCGCCGAGAATCACAGAGGAAAAGAAGCGAAATTGGGCAATATCTCTGCGAATCTCGGCGGTTGGCTTTAAAACTTTGCTAAAAAAACAAGATGTTGCTGATTTGTATTACAAAGAACTGCGCATAAAGGGCGTGGCTGAGCTCGATCCGATCAATAAGAGGTACCGCGCCCTCGAAATGGAGATGGTGAATCATCAGAATGGGCGACGCTCGGTCATCATCAGCGAAAAACTGGACTTTTGACCAGATATCGCTGATGACTATTTCACAACGCGATATCTTGAACGGCAATGATGATCAGGCCTGGACTTGATCCGCGCTGTCCACGGCGACCAGTGTCGCATGGGCCAGATCATTGGAGAACATTCACTTTTCATCAACACATCAGGAGTACGATATGGCTAAAAAGATTGTTCCACCCCACGGCGGTGCACTCAAACCCCTTCTTTTGCAGGGGGAGGTGTGCAAGCGGGCAGTGCAGGAAGCGGCATCCTATCCAGTAGTGCGGTTGTCGTCGCGGGAAACCTCTGATCTGATCATGCTCGCCGTCGGCGCTTTCAGCCCGTTGAATGGATTCATGGTGCAGGAGGACTATGAGAGCGTCGTCGACAACATGCACCTGGCGGACGGCACGCTGTGGCCGATGCCGATCACTTTGGCAGTGACAAAAGAGAGGGCCGACGCGTTAGCGGTCGGCGATCAGATCGCGCTGGTCGATGACGAGAGCGGCGAGCTGATGGGTCGTATAACGATTCGGGATAAATACGCCTATGACAAGAACAATGAAGCCACTCAGGTGTTTCGCACGCCGGATGGCCGCCATCCCGGGGTCGCTAAAATTTATGAGCAGGGCGATTATTACCTTGGCGGCCCGGT
>RQOI01000096.1 GCA_003854995.1 Candidatus Zhuqueibacterota bacterium | reverse complement strand
GACAGCTGTGGCACCCCTGTCCCGGCCACGACGCGCGTTGTGCAAATCGATCCCGGGCCTATTCCCACCTTGACAGCATCAACGCCGGCATCGATCAATTCCTGACACGCTTCCGCTGTCGCGATATTACCGGCAATGATCTCCGCATCAAAGTTCTTTTTCAGCATTTCGATGGTGAGCAGCACGCCACGCGAATGGCCATGCGCCGTATCGACGACAATGACGTCTGCACCGGCCTCCACCAATGCCGCGGTGCGCTCTTTCGTATCCATTGCCACACCGACAGCAGCGCCGACCAACAGGCGGCCGTGTTTGTCTTTAGCGGCGGACGGAAATCTTTTGCGGTTCTGCACATCCTTGACCGTGATCAGACCTTTTAAGCGTTGCTCCTTATCGACGACGAGCAGCTTTTCGATTCGATGTTTCTGCAAGATCTTTTCCGCATCGTCCAGAGATGTGCCGATCGGAACGGTGATGAGGTTCTCCTTGGTCATCAGGGATTTCACCGGCTTGCTGGTGTCTACTTCAAAACGCAAATCCCGGTTCGTCAAAATACCGACGAGTTTTCTGCCGTCCACGATTGGGATGCCGGAGATGCGATACCGTTTCATCAGCTCCATCGCTTCGCTCACCTTGCGGTCCGGGGCGAGCGTGATCGGATTCATGATCATGCCGCTCTCCGATCGTTTCACACGATCGATCTGATCCCTCTGCTCTTCAATGGAGCAGTTTTTATGAATGATGCCGATGCCGCCTTCGCGCGCCAGAGCAATGGCCTGGCCAGACTCTGTGACCGTGTCCATCGCCGCGCTCACGATGGGAATATTCAGATTGATGTGCTTGCTCAGACGAGTATGAACATCCACTTCTTTTGGCAATACTTCTGACTTGCAGGGTATCAGCAGTACATCATCAAAAGTGAAGCCTTGCTTTACGATTTGGCCCATACAGATTCTCCAGTTATCACAGCGTTCCGACAGCTGCTTCAACACTATTGACAATTATGTTTATTTTCACAAGCCCTTTCATCGCGTCGATATCGGTCTTGAGCAATCGATCGTGCTGCATCGTCGGTATGCGCTGTCGAACGGTTTCATAAGCTATGCCGGAACCGCGCCCCGGCCGCAGATTGCGCCGGAATTCGATGGCCTGGCAGCCTGCCAACAGCTCTATGCCGATGACGGTCTCGGCGTTTTCGACGACATCGAGCGCTTTGCGCGCTGCGAATGCCCCCATGCTGACAAAATCTTCCTGATTCGCTGATGTAGGTATGGAATCAACCGAGGCAGGATGACACAAGACTTTATTTTCTGACACAAGCGCGGCCGCTGTCACCTGCGCAATCATATAGCCCGAATTCACCCCGCTCTCCGGAGCGAGGAATGGCGGCAAGCCGCTTTGACTGGCATCCATCAAATTTTCCAGCCGCCGCTCGGAAATATTGGCCAACTGAGCGACAGCAATGGCCAGGGTGTCGCACGCGGATGCGACAGGCTGGCCATGAAAATTGCCGCCGGAGAGGACATCGCCATCCTCCCAGAATATCAGCGGATTGTCGGTTGCGGCGTTCATCTCAATCTTGATGACATCGGTCGCGTATCGAATGGCCTGGCGCACGGCGCCATGCACCTGAGGAATGCATCTCGAACTATACGGATCCTGCACTTTATCGCAATTTGCGTGCGATGCCGTGATCTCGCTGTCGGCCATCAAAGAACGCATATTGCGAGCTACCTGAATCTGGTCCGGAAATCCCCGCGCGATTTGTATGCGCTCGTCAAATGCAGTGGCTGTGCCAAGCAGGCTTTCGACGGTGATCGCGCCGGCAATGTCGGCTAATTTCACCAGATTGTGCGCCCGCAGCAGCGCCTCGACGGCATACGCGGTCATGATTTGGGTGCCGTTCAGCAGCGCCAATCCTTCTTTGGCACGCAGCCTTATCGGTTCCAGTTGCGCGATCTGAAGCGCCTCTTCGCCCGAGAGCACGACGCCATCCAGTGTGGCTTCTCCCAGACCGAGCATGACGAGAGTCATGTGCGCCAGGGGCGCCAGATCTCCGGAAGCACCGACTGAGCCTTTTGCCGGTATATTGGGAAGGACGCGCCGGTTGAGCATCTTAACCAGAAACTGGGCGATGTCCGGTCGGGCGCCGGAATAGCCTTTGCACAGCGTGTTGGCTTTGAGCAACAGGGCGGCGCGCACGATGGGCACCGGCACGAGGTCGCCGGTGCCGCACGCATGGCTGAGGACCAGGTTCAACTGCAGCTCCTGCAGCTCGTCCGACGAAATGTGCACATTGCTCAGTTTGCCAAAGCCGGTGTTCACACCATAGACTCTGCGACCTGCTGCGACAATTTTTTCAATGGATTTTCTCGAACGCTGCATGCGTTCAATGGCGAGGGGATCGATCGAAATGCGATATCCCTGATGCGCGACGCGCGCCACATCCTGAAGCGTCAGAGATTCGCCATCAATGATGACCTGATTCATGCCGATATCCCAAAATTCATCGGATAATGTAAAAACAATTCCGCTAAAACTCAACTTGTTTTAGCGGAAAAGGCTTGTCACAGCGATTTGAGTAGCCGCACGTATCGCTGACCGCCAGCGGCAGAACGAGGTAAAAAAAAAGCGGCAAGTTGCCGCTTTTTCTGCTATTACAATGTCCCTTCTGATCGAAACCGGTGATACAATTCGAGCACCGCAGGAACATATGTTCTTGTCTCTTCCCACAGTATCGTGTCATTCCGTTTGCCGGCAATCCACATCTCCGCCCGTTTTGGGCCGCCGTTGTACGCGGCCAAACCACCGTCCTTCTCGTACAGACCGACCAACTGGTTCAGATAGCGGCATCCCAGGCGAATATTGTAAATGGGATTGGATAAAACCTCCTCAGCCGTTGTCCACGGCAGGCCTTCCTCGACCGCCAGAAAAGCGCCGGTGGCCGGCATGATCTGCATCAATCCCAGGGCGCCGGCGTGCGATATGACGTTGGGATCCCATGTCTTGGCGCTTTCGTGGGTGATGGTCGCTGATATGAAATTGACATTCAGATTGGGATACTTTTTTGTCATCAAATAGATTTCATTGGCAATTTCATACTTGAGCGAATCGCTCATCTCCGCATTGTATCGGCTGATGATCTGCGTCACTTTTTCGATGCTGGATTTTCTTTCGATGTGAATGGCTTGCAGCCGATTTTGGGCAGCAAATGAAGACTCTATATTGCTGATTTTCTCGGTCTCTCTGACTGTCGAGTGGACAAAAAAGACGTAAAGGGCGCCCAGGACCATGGCTGCTACGACACCAAATATCGTCTGTTTCAGTACTCCTTTAAATAACATTCGCCCTCCTCTCATCCAGGCGTAAGTTGCTTTTCAAAGTTGCTCTGCGATCAACGCTGAGATCATATTGATCGCCAGACATAGAACAACTTTTATGCCAGGATATTTCATGTTTTTTTCGAAAAAGAGGGGCGATGCGGCTATCCTGCCTATTTTCATAGACTTTTTAGGAGCAATTTTTCACGTCCACCAGGGTCCCCCAGGCGGTTCAAAGTTAAAAATTTGTATCACCATAGCCCTTGATCTCACCGTGATACACTTTTGCGACTTTACGCATGGTCTCGCGGGCGACGACGATTTCTTCGTCCGTCTCCATGACCAGAGCGCTGATTCGAGAGTCATCGGTCGAGATGACGGGAGCGTGCCGCGCGTTTTTCTCCTGATCGATTTCGAGCCCCAAAAAGCGCAGAGAGGAGAGCACTTTTTCGCGCAATTCCGCATCCCATTGACCAATGCCACCAGTGAAGGTGATCGCATCCAACCCCTCCATGATGACAATGTATTCGCCGATGTACCGTTTGACATCATAGATGTACTTGTCGCGCGCAAGCCTGGCGCGCTCATTGCCCAGTTGCACGGCCTTGTTGATATCGCGCATGTCATCCGATACTCCCGACAAGCCCGCCAGGCCGCCGCGCGTCCCGAGTTCCGTCAATGCGTCCACCAGGGTGATGCCTTTCCTCTCCATGATGTAGGGTAGAACAAAGGGATCCATGTCGCCGACGCGCTTGCCCTGTAAGAGTCCTGATTGCGGTGAAAAGCCCATGGAGACATCGATGGACTGGCCGTTCTTGAACGCGCACAGCGATGATGAGCCGCCGAGATGACAGCTGATCATCTTGTGGTCATCGGACGCCAGGCCCAGCGTTTTCACCGTCTGGTGGGTGATATAATGATGCGATGCACCGTGATAACCATACCTGACGACATGGTATTGTTCTATCCAGTCGTACGGCGTGCCATAAATTTTGGCATATTGGGGAATAGTGGCATGGAAGCCCGGTTCAAAAACGCCGACGAGCGGCATGTCCGGCAGCATCTCTTTGAACATATAAATCGCGGTCAGGTAGGGCGGATTGTGCGCCGGTGCAAGAGACTTGTAATTTTCCATCGCCTGCAACACAGCGTCGTCCAGCAGCACCGTGCCATTCCGTTCGCCAGCCTGAATGGTTTTAAAACCGACCGCATCGCAATCCTGCAGACTCTTCAGCACCGCATGGTCAGATTGCGTCAGAAAATCAAGCGCGTGCTGAACCGCTTCGCGATGCGTCGGGATGGCCATCTCCTTTTCATAGACTTTATCATTGGCCACCCAGTAGGTGACGACCGCATCATTCGCGCCGACGCGCTCGACATGACCTCTCGCCAGTCGCTGTTCCGACGCCATATCCAGGAGCTGAAACTTGAAACTGCTCGAACCGATGTTGCAGACAATGATCTTCATGCGAGTTCCAAAAAAAAATGCCGTCACCTCTCGCGACGGCATGACGGGCCATCAGGCAAGCTTTTTCAGGACAGCGTCTGTCACTGTTTTTATCAATGCCTCGCGATCAACCTGTTCAAGCTGTGGCTTGAGGTTCGCCTTCTCATTCGATGTTGCAGAGGCGCCCTGATAGATCTCGCAGGATTCGCCCCCCGGACCTTCACATACCAGACACCCGGCCGTGGATGGCACGCCGTAGCGCGCTCGCGCCTCCATCAATCGCTGCACATCCTCCTTCGGCAACACCTTGACGCCGCCCAGCTGCTGTGCAACAAAGCTGATGTGGGCAAAGTGCTCCAATGTCTCCATTTTGTGATAAGCGTTCAGAATGTCAGAGCCGATGGTCAAGGCGCCGTGGTTGGCCAATAAAAAGGCATCATGATCCTTGAGAAATTTGAGCACCGGTTCAAAGAAATCGTCGGTACCCGGCTCGCCGTAGTCGACCAGCGGGATGCCGCCCAGGACGATGATGACCTCCGGCAGCACGCATTTTTCCAACGACAAACCGGCGACGGCGTAGCCGGTGGCATGGATGGGATGCGCATGACAGACGCTGTTCACATCCGGCCGCTCCTTGTAGATGCGGAGATGCATGAACACCTCTGAAGACGGTCGTTTCCCCTGCGTCAGGACATGGCCATCGTAATCGACCAACACGAGATCTTCCGGCTTCATGTAGCCCTTGGACACGCCCGTCGGGGTGATCAACACCTTTTTATCATCCACACGGGCGGAAATGTTGCCGTCATTCGAGGCAACATAACCGCGCTCGTAGGTGCGGCGACCGACCTCGACTATTTCCTTTTTGAGCTGATAAATTGATTTCGTCACGTCGCTGCTCCGTTATTTTTCGGGCATCATTGCGGCCGTATCCTCGTGCGGGCGAGGGATCACATGCACAGAGACCAGCTCGCCAACCTTGGACGCTGCCGCAGCGCCGGCGTCCGTCGCAGCCTTGACGGCTCCCACGTCGCCGGTGACAATGACGGTGACCAGGCCGCTGCCGACTTGCACCTTGCCCACCAGCTTGACGTGCGCCGCTTTGACCATTGCATCCGCCGCTTCAATCGCCGGGATAAATCCGCGCGTTTCGATCATTCCTAATGCTTCTTGTGCCATGACAGTTTCTCCTTACACTAAAGTACATGAACTATGAGTTTTTTCGTTTTTATGCGTGCGTTGTATATTTTTTTTGCGAATTCGGATTCTTGTTGATTTCGGTGATTGTTCGCTTCTTTGAGATTTTTGAACTTGAATAGCCCCGTCTGGTAACGAATCGGATAAAGCTTGTCAATGAATTCAAAAAAATCGCCAACATTCCTAAAGTAATTCCCGTCAGGCTTTTTTGACCACAACGCTTTCTCAGCATCTTCAAATGTCTTAAACTTGAAAACAGGCATAGTCATCTCTCATTTCTCGATATCAAATCTCGCAGAAAGTGAACATCGATTTGATCTTTATCACGCAATGTATCCTTTTTAAGTTTTAAAAGTGTTTCGGGCGTCGCAATCTTTATATTAAAATCCTCAAACTCTAATACATCATACTGCAAATCTTCAAAATGAAAGGCTTCACCAATGTTTGCGATGATATCGATGTAAAAGCCATCCGGCGTTCCATATCGGATCACAGAATAGTCTTCAAGTTCCTGAAAAGTTATCTCTTCGATCGACTCATCTTTGAATAGATCAAATAGAACAGCTCGTAATTTGGCTATATTTTCCGGCGCCAATTTCACGAATAAATCAATGTCACGCGTCGGGCGTTCAAATCCATACAGAATGATGGCAACTCCGCCGATCAAGATATAATCAACTCGTTCTTCAAAAAGCTTTCGCAAAATTTCTATATATTTTTCGAATTGGTTTTTAGCCAATTTGCCCTCTCAAAACATCTGCAAACTCTTGTACATGGCCAGCCGTCGAATACGGGCAAAATCGCGCGGCGTGCAAATGCCTTCGCCGGTCGGGCTGGCGATGGT
>RQOI01000593.1 GCA_003854995.1 Candidatus Zhuqueibacterota bacterium | reverse complement strand
TTCTTCAGCAGACAGCAGCTGCGGCAGCACATGCGTGATATCGCTGCTGCCGAGAAGGGTTGTGGTATAGATCGTTGCCTCGAAAAAGCCGCCGCTGGGAGAGATGTTCAGGACAGGAACCCTGATCTGGCCAAGGTGATCATCGAAAGGCACATCTTCTATATCGGAGATGATCCTGGAGTAATCATAGATAAATCTGGCCGCTTCCCAGGGAACTCCGGCGGCCATGAAATCAAGGCTCTCGTCGAAAGTGACGAAGCGCAGATCGACGGGCAGATCGTTTTCCCAAAATCCGCCAAAATAATGAAAAGGAAACGGACCCATCAGGTTGCCGGCGGCAAAGAACAGGGCGGCTTGCTTGTTCGTAAAGCCTGTGAAGAGAGGTGACTCTCCATCCGGATCAGTACGCGCCAGTTGCGCGATCAGCTGGAAGGCGACAAAATCGCCATATTCTCCTGCGTCCAACAAGGCTTTCGTTCTGTTATATTCTGCTGCAAAGCCATCTTTTAAGATTTGTTGATCTGTCTTGTAGACGCAGTCGAATGCAATGAATCCTCCGGCATTACGGTTGCGAACAGGCACCTGGGTCTCCTGATTCAAGAGCGCATAACCAGTCGAAACACCGCTGCTGTAACCACCCAGGATGAGTTGATCAAAGCCGCCGCTGGTGAACAGGCGGATGAAGCGGGCGATGGACATGGCGAATTCGAGATCATCGACTTGTCTTTGCATGCCCCAATCCGCCATAAAACTGAAATCATTTTCCTCCGCCGGCACCAGCGTCCACGCCTGGTCAATGCCCCAGACATCGACGTCGTTTTCCGCCAAAAAAACGGCCAGGCCAAAATCATTTGCCATGTTTGGCGACAATTGACCGGGAAGCATCATGCCGGCGAAATCTTTGCAATCGCCATGTTGATAAAAGAGATTCTTGCGCGTTTTGATCGGCTCAAGCGGCCGTTTCTCCTTCACCACCCGATGCAGGCCGATGACGTCGTAGCGCCCCGGGCCGGTCTGCACCTGAAACGAATAGTGCACGATATTGCCCCTTATCGGCAGCCGATTGAAACTGACGACGCCGCGCGTCGCTCGTTCCTGCGGCGCATTTTTCGCCAGCGAACCATCCGGCAAGACGACCTCTTCCGCCGCCGTCCAGCCGCTCTGCGACATGATCTCCAGGGCCGCTGATTCCGCCGCGCTCCTGTCCGAGGCCACAGGGGTGATCTCCGGCGCCAGAGTCGTCTCTTTTGCGCAGTAAAAGAGCGCGCTGAAAAGGACGAGACCCAAAATGATGACATATGATCTTTTCATGATACCCTCCTGATATTAATGATCGAAAATCTGGTATCCAGCGCGAAGGCTTCCCTCCCCTCGCAAGAGAGTTCTGTCCACACTATTGTAATCTGCAAACTCAATTCTTATGCCAGGCTTGCATGAAAAAAGCAGCGACATACTTCCTGGTCTTAATCAATTAAATTCAACTAGTTGGTTCATGGAGCAGGTGTGCGGAGTTGAACCGAGTGGGATAAAAATGGGGGTAAATAGACTACCGCGATGGTGATGAAGCTACTGCGATGATTTGTCTTTGAAATCCTGCGCCCGCAGTCCGTAGTGCTTCATCTTGTCGATGAAATTCTTTTTGTACATGCCGGCGCTGGCGGCGGCGCGGGTGATGTGGCCGTGGCTCTCGGTCAGGCGCGCCTTGAGAAAAGCGCGCTCGAACTGTTCGAGATAGCGCTGCTTGGCCTCCTTGAAGGTGTCCCCCGCGGAGTCGATGGCGAGCGGCTGTGTGGCGGCGACAGGCAGCAGATCGGCATCGATCACCTCAGCCCGGCAGAGGATGACCGCATAGTGGACGATGTTGCGCAGCTCGCGGACGTTGCCGGGATAGTCATGCTGCAGCAACAGCGACATGGCCGCCGGCGTGAAATCGCTGATGGACTTTTTGCTGTCGCGCGCAAATCGCTGCAGAAAATAGGCGGCAATGTCCAGGATATCGTCCCGACGCTCGCGCAGGGGCGGGATGTTGATCTCGATCACATTGATGCGATAGAACAGATCTGTGCGAAAGGTCTTTTCCGCGACCATCTGCGCCAGGTTGCGGTTCGTGGCGATGATCAGGCGCACGTCCACAGTCTTCTTTTTCTTCGAGCCGACGGGCGTGAACTCGCCGAACTGGACGAGTCGCAGCAGTTTTTTCTGCGCCGCCAGGCTCATCTCGCTGATCTCATCAAGAAATATAGTGCTGCCATCAGCGATTTGGAACCAGCCCTGCCTGGCTCTGTCCGCGCCAGTGAAGGCGCCCTTTTCGTGGCCGAACAGCTCGGCCTCCAGCAGGTTGTCGGCGATGGCAGCGCAATCGAGGATGACCATCTCTCTGTCCGCCCTGCTGCTTTTGCAATGCAGCCGTCGCGCCACCAGCTCCTTGCCGGTGCCGGATTCGCCGGTGATCAGTACGGTCGCTTCTGTACCGGCGACCTGATCGACCAGTCCCAGCACCTTTTGCATGGCCGCGCTCGCGCCGATGATCTGGTCATAGCCTCTCTGCTCGTCAAGCTGCTTCTGCAGCTGCCGACCGCGCTCGATGAGCCGTTGCCGCGACAGCGAATTCCATAGCGGCACGGAGATGATCCGGCTCAATTCATCCAGCAGCAGCCTGGTGTGCTCGTCGAACAGCGCCGCCAGACTGCGATTGTCGATGTAAATGACGCCAAAAGTCTCGTCACCGGTCTTGAGCGGGGCGCAGGCAATGGACAGCAAATTCAGATCGTGCGAGCTGATGCTGACGCTCAGACGCGGATCTTGTGCCGCATTGGCATAGATCTGACTCTCACCCGAATTGAGCACCGACCGGATGACGGTTTTGCTGATTTCCGAATCGGGTTTGCGAATGTCGGTTTTATCCCGCTGACGGGCGCACTCAAATGTGTAATTGCCATTAGCACCCTTGACCAGCAGGAGCCCGCGCTGCGCTCGAGTCGTTTCGATAACCTTATCGACCGCCAATCGAACCAGTGCATGGATGTCCTGCTCAGAATTGAGGGAGGTGCTGATTTCGTAGAGGGTCTTGTATTCGAGCATGGCACTCTGTAATAATGAATAAATTCCATATTTGCAAGCAAAATCCCGCCTTCTGCATTCTCTTGCGAACGCGTGTATAAACAAAAGGCGAAATGGCGCGGCCTTGCGCCATCACCAAATATATACCTTATAGAATCATAAGGCAATCTTGCAGAAAAAGGATTATTTTAACCGCAAAGGACGCGGAGAAGCGCCGAGGGAAAAAAAGGTCGTTTTCTATCTGAAAACTCGATTTCGTTAACAGGACCGAAAAGAAAAATTTGTGGACAACATCAGACGGAACGCCTCATTTTACTCTGCGTTCTTGGTGTTCTCGGCGGTTATTCATTTTTGCGATCTGTTTTGTGCATTTTCCGGGCCATCCGGGTTAGGAGCATCCCATGAGTTCACGTCTCACTCTTCGAACAACTGTGCTTTTACTCTCTTTGTCACTGGTCCTCCATTCGCAATCCAAATCGATGCCGGACCAATCGAGCGCGGATTCCACCGTAACTCCCGCAGCACCCTCGCAAACCACAACCGGATCTCCCGGAATTGTCGATTACCAGGGCTTTATCAGCAGCATCGACGGCGAACCCATTTCCGGCTCGCTCAGCGCGACCTTTAGTCTTTGGGACGACGCCGCGGCGGGCAATCGATTGTGGCGCGAGACGCAGTCGCTCGATGTGCGTCTGGGCCATTTCACCGCGTCGCTCGGCGCTGCAGCGCCGCTGCCGGAGAACCTGTTCAGCGGCGTCCGCTGGCTGGAGATCGAGATCGACGGCGAACGATTGACGCCGCGCAAGCGCATCAACAGCGTCGCGCACGCGCTG
>RQOI01000592.1 GCA_003854995.1 Candidatus Zhuqueibacterota bacterium | reverse complement strand
CGTCAAGGCCATCCTGTCCATCTTTCATCTGACGGCAGAGGAACTCATCGTGCCGGAATTACATCAATATGTGGGCGCGATCGGCTGTGCCGTTTTAGAAAATGGAACACTATTGACGCGCTCATCGTTGGCACAATTGAACGTCGGATACGCGAATGCAGCCATCAAGACCTCCGCATCGCTCAAGCTGGATACCGCCAATGTCCGCTTTGAGAGTCACCGTCAGCAACAGATCGATTATGCCGACATGGATCCCATTAGAGCTCATCTCGGCTTTGACATCGGTTCTGTGAGCACGAACCTCGTATTGTTGGATGAACAGGAACGGGTCATTGATGAAATCTATACCCGCACTGAAGGCAAACCCCTTCAGGTGGTGCAGCGCGAAATGGCGCACTGGCTGGACAAGTGGGGGGACAAAGTACAAATCCTCAGCGTCGGGTCGACTGGCTCCGGACGCGACCTCATCGGCGAGCTCGTCGGCGCCGATGCGGTGCATGATGAAATCACCGCTCACAAAACCGGCGCCTCGAGCATCGCCAGAAGACTTTTCAATGAGCCGGTGGACACGATTTTTGAAATTGGCGGGCAGGATTCCAAATTCATCGCCATTGATGCCGGCATTGTCGTGGATTTTAGTATGAACGAAGCCTGCGCCGCCGGCACCGGCTCCTTTCTGGAAGAGCAGGCCGGCAAGCTCGGCATTTCTATCATTGATGAGTTCGCCCATCTCGCCCTCAGCTCCGATGAGCCGATCAGACTCGGGGAGCGCTGCACGGTTTTCATGGAAAAAGACGTGACCACTTATATGCAGCAGGGAAGAGAGGTGAAGGATATTGCCGCCGGACTGGCGTATGCCATTGTCCATAATTATCTCAATCGCGTCGTGCGCGGGCGACGAATAGGGGATTTCATCTATTTCCAGGGCGGAACCGCTTATAACCAGGCCGTCGCAGCCGCTTTTACGAAGGTGCTCGGCAAAAAGATTGTCGTACCACCGCACAATGGCGTCATCGGCGCCATCGGCGCCGCCCTTTTGGCAAAAGCAAAGCTGGAGCGGGAAAAAGGCCGGACACGTTTTCGCGGTTTCGACCTGACAAAAGTTGATTTCAAGATCCGACAGTTCATGTGCAAAGGCTGTTCGAACAACTGCGATATTCAGGAATGTACGATTGACGGTGAAAAGACCTATTGGGGTGACAAATGCTCGCATCGCTATCAGAAAAAGACCAAAGTCGCCCAAAAGGCGACGATCCCGAATCTGTTCACGCTGCATGAAGAGTGGCTGCAGGAAGATATCCCGGGTCCGGATGGGCTTGGCATCCGCATCGGCATTCCCAAATCCATGTACTATTACGATCGCTTCCCTTTTTGGCGGACCTATTTCAAACAAATCGGGGCGCAGGTCGTGCTGTCCAGCGACACGACAACTCAATTGGCCGCCGACGGCCGCGAACTCTGCATTGCCGAGCCCTGTTTCCCGATTATCATCGGGCATGGCCATTATGTCGATTTGCTCCGCAAGAATGTCAACTATATATTTATGCCGCAGATCATCAATTCGGAGACCGATGCGCCCGAAAAGGAGTCGTGGGTGTGCCCCTGGGGCCAGACTCTGTCGCTCGTGATACGAAACAGCATCGACGATGAGACTCGAATCGAGCAGCTCCT
>RQOI01000591.1 GCA_003854995.1 Candidatus Zhuqueibacterota bacterium | reverse complement strand
ATCTCCCAAACGCATGAGGGCGCGGATCGCCGTGGGAGCGGTGTAGAAAACAGTGACACCGAATTTATCGCAGACCTGCCAGAATCGCCCGGCATCCGGCCATGTTGGCACGCCTTCAAACATCAACGACGTGGCGCCATTGGCCAATGGACCATAGACGATGTAACTGTGGCCTGTCACCCAGCCAATATCGGCAGTGCACCAATAGATATCATCGTCATGAATATCAAAAATTAACTTGTGCGACAGTGCTGTATGCATCAAATAGCCGGCTGTGGTGTGAACGACGCCCTTGGGTTTGCCGGTCGAGCCGGAAGTGTAGAGAATGAACAGTGGATCGTCGGCATTCAACTCTTCGGCTGGACAATCGTCGTTGACCTTTGCCATCTCTTCGTGATACCAAAAGTCGCGGCCGGAACGCATATCGCATTCACCGGCGCCTGTTTTGGCGACGATGACACTCTTTATGGACGGCGTCTTGCGCAGCGCCTCGTCGGCAATCGCTTTGAGATAGATCTCTCTGCCGCCGCGGTGCGAGATGTCGGCGGTGATCAGCATGACGCAATCCGAATCGTTGACCCGGTCGGCAATGGCATCCGCACTAAAACCGCCGAAAATGACCGAATGAATGGCGCCGATGCGGGCACAGGCGAGCATGGCAATCGGCAGCTCCGGCACCATGCCCATATAAATCGACACGCGATCGCCCTTTTTGATGCCCTTTGCTTTCAAAACATTGGCGAATTTGGCGACCTCGTGGTACAACTCTTCATAGGTATATTTTTTCACGGCTTCGTCCGCATCGCCCTGCCAAATGAGAGCCGTTTTCTTGGCGATGGGAGTCCCCATATGTCGGTCGAGACAGTTATATGAGATATTGAGCTTACCATCGGCAAACCAGGTATGTTCGATCTGGCGCGCAGCCGTGTCCCAGGTATATTCAAGACTTTTTGTCGGTTTCTTGAACCAGGCCAAAGATTCTGCCTGTTCCAGCCAAAAGCCGTCGGGATCGTTTATGGATTGCTCCCACATTTTTTGATACTGCTCTTCACTGCTCACATGGGCGTTCGATTTTATCGATTCTATCGGAGGAAATTTGCGGGTCTCTGTCATCAATGATTTCATGGATTTTGCTTTT
>RQOI01000590.1 GCA_003854995.1 Candidatus Zhuqueibacterota bacterium | reverse complement strand
GGTATCACCGAGACCGTAGCCAACCTTTTCGATAAAGCGGACATTGTCATTTGTCGATTTCACAATCTCCTCCAGATTTTAGTGTGTTGCCGGATAAAACTATCGCTCGGTTCAGGCCATAGAGTGCTCATCAAGGAGTGGAATGATGATGCGTGAAAGTAGTAAAAGTAGACTTTATTATCAAGTTTTAAACGCAGGCGTGTTCATCGAATGATGGAAAAAAAATCAGAACTTTCATTCGCATCAAGCGTCTATTATGAAAACACTTTTTCGAAAGGAGAAAAAATGCGATTATCATCCATCCTTATGATCCTGTTGCTGAGCGCGGCTCTGTTTGCCGCTGACGTCGATTTTACCGGGACCTGGAAATTCAACGAGGAAAAGAGCGAACTGCCCGAGTTCGGCGGTCCTGGCGGCCCCGGCGGCGGTGGTCCTCGTCCTGGCGCATTTGTCGCGCCCCTCATGGTCGTCACCAAGGCGGAGAATGGGCTCACTGTCGAGCGCACCATGACCGGTCGCGATGGAGAAGAGCGCAAGATGACGTCCGTCTATGATCTCACCGGCAAAACGACGAAAGAGGAAGGCCGCCGTGGCGGCGTCACCGAGCACACGGCCAAGATGGAAGACGCGGCGCTGAAAGTCAATTCTGTGCGCGTGATGGAACGCGATGGTCAGGAATTTAAAATGGTCACCAACGCCACCTGGACGCTGGTGGATGAGGGCAAGGGCTTGCTCATCGAATCGGTATCCGAAACCCCGATGGGTGAGAGAAAGATGAAAACCTATTACGACAAGCAGTAGGTTTCATGATGCCTCCTCTAAAAGCTCGGACAGGATCGTCCGGGCTTTTTTTTATTCAAATTTTATTCAGAGGATTCCCCAAATGAAGAGATTTGATTGCGTGGCCTGCTTTCTGTTTGCTGTCCTGCTCATTTTCTCCACGCTGCGGTCGGCAGAACGGCGGGAAAATCCGGAGCTCGACGAGAAGGTCAATGCGTTCCTCAACAGTGATGTTCGCTGGCGGGAAATGAATGTGCCGGCGATCGATGGCCAGTTGCTGCACGATTTGATC
>RQOI01000095.1 GCA_003854995.1 Candidatus Zhuqueibacterota bacterium | reverse complement strand
TTTTCAGGCGACGGGGAGGAATTTAAACAACGCTGGAACAATGTTCTGGAATGCCTTAAAGGCAAGAGTGCCGAGATCGTGGTCTTTTCCGATAGAAAGCAGGATATCGAACCGCTTTCCCTACCTTCTCCTTCCCGTCGGCTGAAAATACTGCAATCGAAAGATTATGGGGATAGCTGCCCTTGGCAAAAAGCCTTACAAGTCTCCAAGGGGCGCTATCTTGCCTATCTTGAGCCAGGATTTCGCCTTGATCCGTCTATCTTTGAGCAAAACCTAGATGATCTTCGCCGCGCTAATGAAAAAATCATTTTCACGCCGGCCGATCATCATTATCTGGAAGCCCTCGATGAAAACGGCAAGCCTTTTCCCGATCCCGCGCCGCATCCGCACTGGCGCAAAGACCCCTTATTGGGGCGCGAGCGCATCCAGCTGAGCGGCTTTTGCCACATCCGCCGGCTGCTGAACGCTGTCCCTTTAGTTTTAACAGAATGCGGCCAATTGGCTCCCTGGGCGATCGCCCGCTATCTAGCCATCTCTTATGACTTCGCCGTGAGCGATGGGCGAATGATCTTTTACGTTGCCCCCCTACGGCTTGAAAACCGCATCCTTATTACCTTTCAGCGCAAATTGCTGCAATGGTATTTCGATTCCGGTTTGGGCGCTTTGCCGCGGGAAGCTATGTGGCCTGCGCTCGATAAAAGAGCCTGGGACCGCATCGCTAAAGCGCTTTCAGAGGCTTGGGCGAAGCGCCGGCTTTATATCTATGGAAAAAACCGCGACCTCATAAAAAAATTTTTTCTCAAATACTGCGCTCAACCGCTGCGCTGGCCGCTTTTCCGGCATTTGGTGAACGAAGACAGGATAGCCATGTTCTCAGAGTTATGGCACAATCGGCGCTATACTTTGGGGGCTCTAGCGCTCGCTTACGGAGCGGCATCTAAGCTTCAGGGCGGCGGTAGAAGAAAATTTCAGCGTTTTTGGGGAAATCAGCTTTAAGTGAAAACCCTGCATGTTTTCCACCATAGCACCCTGCATAATGGCGTGGAGCGTACCGCCTGCACGCTGGTTAAAGCGTTGAAACAGTTGGGCGTGGAGCCGACCGCTATCGTACCGGCCGAAGGCCAAGCCACGGATTTTCTGGATACAAACGGCATTCCCCGG
>RQOI01000589.1 GCA_003854995.1 Candidatus Zhuqueibacterota bacterium | reverse complement strand
CCCTGGCGAGAAATTCTGCCGCTGATTGGCTGGGCGGCCGGCGGTTTTGCCAGCCAGGTGTGGTATACTTACTGGGTGATTGGGGCAGGCTATGGGGCCTCGGCCGGGCGCGGCTATGGCCGACCCGCGGATGAAGACATGCTCAGAAGCATGTCAGTCGGCCTGGCGCACAAAATCAAGGGGTGGTGCCGTGTCGTCTATGCGGACGCCACCCTGGCGATGATCATCGGTGTGGTCACAACGGCGGGATTTCTCCTCGCCGGTGCCGGCGTGTTGCGGCCGCAGGAGCTGGCGCCAGAGGGCACGCACGTCGCCACGACGCTGTCCACCCTATTCTCAGAGCGCTGGGGCTTTTTTGGCGCCATGCTCTTCATGATTGCCGGCGCTTGCGCCCTCATCGGCACGCAGATCGGACAGCTGGCGGGCTGGCCACGATTACTGGCCGATAGTTTTCGAATCTGCTTTCCCGCCTTTGCCAGGAAATTCGAATGGAAGTGGCAGTTCCGCCTGTTCCTCGGCTTCTTTTTCGTCACGAATATGATTTTTGTTTACACCTTTGGCTTGCAGCCCGTCGTCATGGTCAAACTCTCCGCCATCCTGGATGGTTTGCTGCTCACGCCGTTTCAGGCGCTATGGGTGCTTCTTGGACTCTACTTCGCCATGCCCAAAATGCTGTCGCGAGAAGCGGCAAAAATCCTCAAGCCGAATTGGATTTTCGCCGCCGGCTTGATCGTAGCATTCCTCGTATTTGGTTATTTCTGCATCTTTCAGATACCATTTGTGTGGTAGCATGGCAGCCGTTGGAAAAGCAGTTATGCGGCTGATCCCTTTTCGAGGCGTGGCAGGACTCGTTGTTCAATCCTGGTGTTCATTCATCGTCTTGAAACTCTGCACCGCCTCCTCCACCGTGTCATAGATCTCAAAAACGGTATCCAGCTTGCTGATGTGCAAATAATATTGCACTTTGGGTGTGGGACGCGCGAATTTCAGCTCGCCGCCGCGTTTGCGGAAATTATGGTAGCAGGATATGAGGGCGCCGATGCCGGCGCTGTTGCTCCAGTAGAGTTTGGTAAAATCAATGATCAGTTTATGGTAACCGCGATCGATCAGCTCCTGCACCTCTTGCTTCACCTCGGCGCATTCGAGTCCACCCATCAATTTGTCCTGCAGATGCAGAACAATCACACCATCCATCTCATTGTACGCAAACGTCATGGCATTCACCTCATTTTCTGTTTGCCTAGCGGGAGTGCTTTGTCCCAATACGCGCGAGACATGTTGCTATTAACAATATACCGTATCGCGGATTATATGTCAAGATATCTTGAAAATATTGTCAAATTGCTGTAAATTACTAGAGATCAACTGATTCAAGGGATATGGGATACATATTCCCGTCGATTTTCCAGGTGGAATGAATATACCACCCGATCTGAGCAAAAGAATGGAGGAAAACACCATGCCAGCATCCGGTTGCGCCACATGCGTCTTTCGCGCCAAATATGACAACAAACCCAGGTCATTCCTCGGCCGATTATGGCTCTGGCACATTCGGTTTTGTCCCGGCTGGAAGGCCTATATGGCATCCTTATCGCAGGAGGAACGGACAGAGTTGGCGCAGAAATATCATTTGAAAAAATTCCTCGCGTAGAAAGATATTGGATTTGCCAACTTTTTTTCTATTTTGAATGGGAATCCAAACAGGAAACGGATCGACCGCGCAGATGACAACTCTGCCGGAGAATGGTTGCAGTTGGAAGCTAAAATGACAGCTTGCACTCGGTCGGAAGTCACATGATCAGCAGCCTTTCGCGCCGTAAATTCATCGCCGGCACGATCTCGGCCATGGTATCGGCAACGGCCGGTTCGGCGCCATTGCATCGACCGGAGCTCGACGACAAGATCGGCCAGATGCTCATGGCCAATTTTGCCGGCCTGCGCAT
>RQOI01000588.1 GCA_003854995.1 Candidatus Zhuqueibacterota bacterium | reverse complement strand
TGCCCGAGAGAGGCCGAATCGGCATCTTTAACCGCAGCTACTATGAGGAGGTGCTGGTCGTGCGCGTGCATCCCGACTATCTGTCGCCGCAAAAGCTTCCCAAGCCGATCGACCTGGATCACATCTGGGAGCAACGGTTCGAATCGATTCGCGATCACGAAAAACACCTGGCGCGCAATGGCATGCTCATTTTGAAATTCTGGCTCAATGTCTCGCAGGCTGAACAGAACAAGCGTTTTCTCGATCGCCTGAAAGAGCCGCGCAAAAACTGGAAATTCGCGGTGAATGACGTGCGCGAGCGCGAATTTTGGCATGACTATATGAAGGCGTACGAAGAAGCTCTCAATGCCACTTCGCGGCCCTGGGCGCCCTGGTACGCTATTCCCGCGGACAATAAAAGCTACATGCGCATCGCCGTCGCCGAGATCATCGTCAACAGCCTTGAGCAGCTGGGACTGAACTATCCTTCTGCGAACGCTGACATGAAAACCAAGTTCGCCGAAATGCGCAAAATACTGGAAAAGAAAGCCAAGCAATTACGATGATGCGGACGCATTCGGGCATGCGCAGCCTGATCGATGCTACGGACGAAAAACCCAAGATCACCTGGCCGCTGCTGCGCCGGGTGCTGCACTATGCCGGGCCGTATCGCTGGCTGATCGTCGCCATTTTGCTGCTGATCCTGCTGCGCGCCGCTCTGCTGCTGCTCACCCCGCTGATCATCCGGCATATGCTCGACCGTACGATCCCGGCCGGCGACACCAGGCAGTTGTTTCTCCTCGCTGCTGCTCTGCTGCTGATCCCCGGTCTCAACGGCATCATCGGTGTGTCGCAGCGCCGCCTGAATGCGCGAGTCGGCGAAGGGGTGATCTACGATCTGCGGCGAGTGCTCTATGCCAACCTGCAGCGCATGTCGCTGCGTTTTTTCACCAACACCCAGGTTGGTGAGATCATGAGTCGGCTCAACAACGACGTGATCGGGGCGCAAAACGCCATCAGCAGCACCATTGTCGGCATCGTCACTCAATTTGTGCAGGCAGCGGCGGTCGTTGCGGTGATGCTGACCCTGGAATGGCGGCTGACCTTGATCAGCGTCATCGTCATGCCGCTCTTTCTCCTCTCCGCTCGTCTGCTCGGCAATCGGCTGCGGGACATTGCGCGCAAGCAGATGGAAGCTAACGCCCAGATGAACGCGATGATGAACGAGACGCTCAACATCGGCGGCGCCTTACTGGTGAAACTCTTCGGTCGCCGGCAGCTGGAGATCGATCGTTTCAGCGGCCGGGCGGCACAGGTGCGCGATCTGGGCGTCAAGCGGGCTTTTACCGGCTCCATTTTCATGGCGATCATCGGCCTGATCAGCGCGGTGGGCACAGCGCTGGTCTATGGTCTGGGTGGCTATTTCGTCATCATCGGCGCCTTCACCATCGGCACGATCGTGGCGTTCGGCTCCTATCTGGGACAGCTGTATGGCGCACTGCAGGGGCTCTCCAACGCGCCGGTGGAATTCGCCACTTCCATGGTCAGTTTTGAACGCGTCTTTGAGGTGATCGATCTTCCGGTCGACATCCCGGAGGTCACGGGTGCAAAGACGCTCAAGAAGGTCAGGGGAGAGATCATTTTCGACGACGTCTATTTCAGCTACAACAATAAGAACGACAATCTGCTCAGCGGCGTGCATCGTTACGGCAGCATGGACAATGTGACGGGCGTCCTGTCGGGCAAGCTGGCAGAGGGAGGCGAAGGAGAGGCGGTGCCGCGCAGTCAGGCGCGCGCTTATGCCCTTGAGGCGATCAGCTTTCGGGCGGCGCCCGGCGAGATCGTCGCGATCGTCGGCCCAAGCGGCGCCGGCAAGACGACCCTCACCTATCTCATCCCACGGCTCTATGATCCGACGAGCGGGACCGTCCGCATAGATGGCCACGACCTGCGCGAGGTGACACTCGCTTCTCTGGCCGAGCATATCGGCATGGTGACGCAGGAGACCCATCTCTTTCATGACACCATTCGCACCAATCTGCAGTATGCCAGTCTGAACGTCGGACAAAAGCAGCTGGAGGCCGCCTGCCGGATCGCCAATATACACGATTTCATCGAAGAGCTGCCGGATGGCTATGACACGATCGTCGGCGAGCGTGGTTTTCGCCTGAGCGGCGGCGAAAAGCAGCGTCTCGCCCTGGCGCGCGTGATCCTCAAAAATCCGCGTATTCTGCTGCTCGACGAAGCCACCAGCAGCCTGGACAGCAAATCTGAGTCCCTGATTCAGGATGCGCTCGAAAAGGTGATGGCCGATCGCACAAACATCGTCATCGCGCATCGATTGAGCACGATACTGGCGGCGGACCAGATTCTGGTCATGGATCGCGGCAGGATTGTCGAGAGCGGCACGCACGAAACTCTGTTGGCAAAAAGCGGCCTATATACTACGTTGTATGAGACGCAGTTTCGCAAGGATGAGAAGGGGGGAAGAGAGGAGACCGCAGACAGCAGGCCGCAGACCGCAGACGGCAGGCCGCAGACAGCAGACAGCAGGCCGGAGACCGCAGACCGGAGACAACTGAATCTTCATTTTTCTCATTGACAAAAAGCTATTAATTTGTATTTTAAATTATACCCTTTACATCATCTCTGAATGACAATAGAGCAAAACGTAGCTCTGTCAAATCATCACTCATTTTAGCAGTGGAGGCAGAATGAAAAACATGCTATTGATTTTGGGCCTTTTTCTTTTCGGCGTCGCATCGGCGCAGGAACCGGCCACCGTCCTGCTCGTGGTGGCGGATGAAGGGGCAATGAATGATGGCGATATCGCCATCGTCGAGCGTCTCGAAACGGTCTTTGGCTTTTCGGTTGACGTCGCCAATCATGAGACGGTGGACAGCACCTGGGCGGACGGCATGGCGTTGGTCTATGTCTCCTCGACGGTGTCATCTGGCAGCATCGCGGCCAAGATGAAAAACGTGGCCGTGCCGGTCATCATGATCGAGCCGTATGCGCAGGACGATATGGGCATGACCGCTGACAGTGATGCGTTTCGCTTTTATCAAGCCTATTTCCGCGATATGCTCATCCTCGATGAGACGCACTATCTGGC
Organism: Candidatus Zhuqueibacterota bacterium; assembly: GCA_003854995.1. Classification (GTDB taxonomy): domain Bacteria; phylum Zhuqueibacterota; class Zhuqueibacteria; order Residuimicrobiales; family Krinioviventaceae; genus Kriniovivens. Next base: position 1,368 of record RQOI01000588.1, on the reverse strand, counting down.
CGCTGGACTGTCGGGTGAGGTCACGGTGACCGAGATCTATGAGATTCAGAGCGGACAGGGCTTGCCGAATGAGAACGGCACGGTCATCGCCGAATTTGTGCCGTGGGCGGACGGCGAGTTTCTCTGCCTGGGCGCCATCTATTGCTACGAAAAAGGCGCGATCATGGCCGATACCACCGTCGCTGCCGAGCGTCGCTATTTTGCCGCCTGGAATGATCTCGGTGCCGCCAACATGACGGCAGAAGGCTGGACGCTGTGGGATGCCGCCATTAACTGGTGCCTGTACAAGGACAAGGAGAGCGGCGTCGCCGCTTCGCCGGCGCCTTCGCCGGAAGGCTATCAGCTCGCGCAAAACTATCCCAATCCGTTCAATCCGGCGACGACCATCGCTTTCACACTCCCCAGCCAGTCGCACGCGCAGCTGACCATCTACGATCTGCAGGGCCGCGTTATCGCGACGCTGGTGGATGCTGAATTGCCAGCCGGTGAGCACATTTTCTCTTTTGACGCAGAGGGATTTCCCTCCGGTCTCTATGTCTGCCGACTTGAAACCGCCGAGGGGACGCTGAGCAAAAAGATGACGCTGTTGCGCTGAAGAGACAGAGCATAAAAATTTCGGCGGAGGTTAGCTGACCACCGATTCCGTTGCCACCGGCAGTTGATGCCGGACGAGGTAAAATACGGCGTGGTTTATCACATGTGATGTCGACGTTTTCTGAAAAATGCGTCAGCATCAGCTGCAAGTACTGAGGATGAACAGGATAATATTTCTGATACCGTTGCCCGGCATCTCCTTGCGGACTCGATCAGATTCGCCTCACTCCGGTGAGCTGATGAATGTTATCCTGTACTCCTGTCTTCATTTTCTTGCGGCATCAGCCAGGCCGCGCAAAATATTCCTGCTATCACCCTTGACTGTCAAATCCCAGAGCAAAAAGCAAGGCAGCTCTGATTTCTGCAAGTTTTGCTTCTGATAATTTTGCTATGAAAGTACCCACTTTACTCTTCGATACAGTCTGAATATGATCTAAATTGATCGCACTGACATTTTTTACTCCATCCCGCTGGTCTAAAATGACTTCAGTTGGAATATCTCGAATCGTAGATGTGATGGGAGCGACAGTCACTTCTCCCAGAAATTCCAGTGCAGAACTGCGCGTCAAGATGACAATGGGCCGCTTCTTATCCGGGGATTTGAACGTGTACCAGCGAATCTCACCTCTCTCCATATTCACGCTCCCCACGCCTGTTCATCTTCCCAGATGTCAAATTCATTTGCTGCTACCGGCTGCCTGAGATATCCATCACGATGTTTCTTCTCCAGCTTTTTAATGCGAACTTTATCAAGATAGTATCGCAATGATTCCC
>RQOI01000587.1 GCA_003854995.1 Candidatus Zhuqueibacterota bacterium | reverse complement strand
TTGAACAAAATAAAAGAGAGGTGAGGTATGGCAGCAGGAGGATCCGGTGCAGCTGCTGCAGCGGCGGCGCATCAACGACTGGTGCAGGCGGTGCGCGCTTCCGGCGTCATCGTGCAGGTCGAGCCACAAGAATTTGAAAAATTAGTGGCGCAAACGGAAAAAGCGCTCGTGGTGACGGCCAAAGGTGGCGTCTTTGGCTCGCATTTCAAATATCTGGTGAGCTATAAAGGACTGGCATTCTACACCAAATCGCGAACGGCGATCCATCTCCCGGGCGATGCGCAGACCATCGACGCGGCCAAAATCTGGGTGCCCGGCAGCTAGCGCGTGACATTCACCCGAAAGTGGGAGATATTTTGACGCATGTATGACATTCAATGAAAGATCATTGTTCAACAATTCAGGCCCAAAATGGAGGTTAGCATGAAAACACGAACCTTACTTTCACAGATCGTCCTCTGCACCCTTGTCTTTTTCATCTCGGCTCTTGCCGATGACGATGGCAAGCTGCGCATCATCGTCTTCGGCGCCCATCCGGATGATTGCGAGCTCAAAGCAGGCGGCATGGCCGCCATGTGGGCAGCACAGGGCCATCATGTCAAATTTGTGTCGACGACGAACGGCGATATCGGGCACGCGACCATGGCTGGCGGCCCCCTGGCGCGTCGCCGCGAAGCCGAGGTCAAGGCCGCGGCGCAAGTGCTCGGCATCGAAACCGAGGTCCTCGATATCCACGACGGCGAATTGATGCCAACCATGGAGAATCGCGCCACGTTTGTCCGACTCATCCGCGAGTGGCGGGCCGATATCGTCATGGGGCACCGGCCGAATGACTATCACCCCGACCACCGCTACACCGGCGTGCTCATGCAGGACGCCGCCTTTATGGTGACGGTCGCGCATTATCTGCCCACCGTGCCCTATCTGAAAAAGAATCCGGTCTTTTTATTCCTGTCGGACAATTTCCAAAAGCCCTATCCCTTCACACCGAATGTGGTCGCCGATATCGATGCGGCATTCGAACAGAAAATCAGGGCCATCTGGAACCTCGAATCGCAGATCGAAAGCTTGTGGGCGACTGGCGATTTTGAGGGAGTGGTGCCGGTGCCGGCGGATGGCCCGGCCCGCGACGAACGCTTTCAGCAGGTTCGCCAGCGCTTCTATAATCGGGACGCCCGCATCGCCGACCACTACCGCGATCTGTTGATCGCGCAATATGGCGCCGACAGAGGCGGAAAAATCAAGACGGCCGAGGCATTCGAACTGTGCGAGTATGGTCGGCAACCGTCAAAGGATGAGCTGCTCAGAATGTTTCTGATCAAATGAAACCCGGCCAGTCCAGCCGCCGGATGAAACTCAATTTTAACCGCCGGTTGAGAGCGTCAAATTCTTTCTTTCTCGGCGGTTAAAATATAAATTCGAAAAGCTGCCATGTAAGTGCAGCGAATGCGGACATTTTGCTTTACGGTTTTCAGAAACAAAACTGTCCTCCTTGCGTCTACATTCCATCATATCAGTATGCGATATAACTTTAATAGGGAGTCACATCATGTTTTCGAAAAGATGGCCAATCCTGGCCGCGCTGTTCATGAGCATCAACCTGTTTGCGCAAAAAACCATC
>RQOI01000586.1 GCA_003854995.1 Candidatus Zhuqueibacterota bacterium | reverse complement strand
GAAATGAGCGTATCGCCCGAGGCATCCAGCAGGACGATCTGCTCGCCGCCGTTATCCAGTTGACCGCTATAAACTCCAAAAGGAGAAAATCCATAGCGGAGAGTAAAATAATTTTTCTCGGAGGCCAATACAAGATAGTTGTCCGGCCGCAAAATCGTATTGGCGGGAAAAAGATAGTTGATGCCTTTGATAAAGCGCGCCAGACTCAGGTTCTGCGTTTCACTGCCGGCATTGAATAGCTCGATGAATTCGAACTCTGACTCATCGATCGCGTCCTGCGACAGCGGATGGTAGTGCAATTCAGAAACGATGGTATTGTTTTGCGATAAAGGGAGGGTGAAGACAGCCTCACTCAAGGCGCTCCATCCGCCATTGGCATAAGCGCGCGATTTGATCTGCGCTGTCTGCTGCAGAGCAAATGGCGTCGAATATTCGATGGCGCTCGGCGAGACAAATGACGGAATCGAATGGCTATTTTCCCCTCCAGTCAGCTCAACGGACATTAGAAAATCAGAGCTGGTCGTCCTTTCATTCAATCCGTGGATGGCCAGTATGTTTGTTCCTTCTCTAAATTTTGATATGTACTGCTTGATGTCAATGTCTTCAAAAAGTATAGCAGCTTGATCGGCATTCTGGGATGTCGCGCCGGAATCCCAGCGCGGGGTGCCAATGAAATTTCTTCGTGCCACTTCAGTGCCATTCAAATAGGCGATGAATCCGTCGTCGTAACGGACTCTCAAGGTGCAGGTCACGAGGTTGTCCAACAAATTAGCGCTGAGGGTGAAGGGAATCCGAATATAACAGGAGCTGTTTTTTGCATACATCTCATCTTCGACGTCGAGGGTGATATAGCCGTCATAACCGGACTCCCTCTCATAGCCCACGCCGCCGGGTACGCCCTGACAGAGGAGCCAGTTGGTGACAGCAAAACCAGGGGCGCTCGTCCAAATCTGACTGACGGCCTCTGCCGGCACCAGGACGTGCTTTGGCATCTCTTCCGGAACAAGGATCAATTCGTTGCTGCCGGAACTGGAGACAGATCGCGGATCAGATCCGTCCAGCGTGTAATAGATTTTTCCTTCCGCGGCTTTTATTGAGATTTGATCCGCAGAGGTGACCGCACCGCCATGCTGAAGCCGATCATTCACAGAAAAGATCGGCGCAGCAATAGCCGGATAGAGATTCGCTCTCCTGAATTGGGACATCACGATATCGCTCCGCTGAGGCAGATAAGTATTCAAAATCCAATCCCGCTCAGCAAACCAATCGTCCAGAGTCAGGGGATCCGTATCGAAATGCTGATCCCCCCAGCGAGCCGATTCAGGAATGATCGCCAGCTCGATTCCCCCAGCCAGCTCCTGGTAGTTTTCGAGCAAAAATGCCGACGTAAAAGGGCCGTCGTTGAAAAAGAGTTTCTGAATGCGATCCGCAAAAAGCAATCGGTAATTGTCGTTTTTAAGCAGATGGACATGCAGTTCTCCCACGCCCGCTCCCATCGACGTCAAGCCATTCACCCTGTCCATGTCGAGCGGCGAACGATCGCGGTTGTTGCCCATGACGTTCTCATAGTCCCAGATATAAAATTGGAATCCTATACTGGCTTGCGTACGGTCGCGAGCGATGCGATAATTTTTCCAGGGCCAGTCCCAATTGCCTCCCCACATATTGACGATCATATAGTCGATATAATTTTGCACATCAAGCAGGAGGGGGAAATCGGGATTTCGTGTCCCATCCGGATTTTTGCCCTGGATTTCCATATACCTTTGCTGCGAAGAAACCCCGCTGCGGCATTTTGCCAGCAAGAGGTTCCAGGCATCCATGCTCCCTTCATCGAGCTCACCGCTGTTGATGGCGTCCCAGTTGCTCTTGTCGCCGCCATGGTAGATGGCGGAAAAGGAATCGTCCGGACGTTCCACCGGATTATAGAGACCCCAGTAAATGCCATTCAGATAAAGATGAACGAACAGGCCATGCGCAGAGGCGTTCCCGGTCCAGTCGTGCAGTCGGCGGCCAAATTCATCGCGGGTGTACTGTTCGGTGTAGCGGGCGTCGCTCCAGGAATAGCCGTCGTTGGCGCCCGCTCTAAGGACGATCGTATCAAAGCGATCCGCCGCATTGTCGCCAAAGAGCGGATAGCGTAATTTTGTCGGACCATAGGCTGTTTTGAACAGCAGGCGGAAGGAATGCTTTTTCGTGCCATTATGCTCGCGAAACCATCCCCCCTGAATCCGAACGCCGCAATTGATTTGAAATCCTTCTCTCTGGTCCGGGAAGAGCAGCTCGGCTGAGCATGGACGCTCCCATTCTTCGCCGGACTGGGTGGAATGGGTATAGATGCCGTTCGCGCCAAATAAATCATCAGTTTTTATCGCGATGCATAGAGACGGTATTGACAAGAGAGCCTCTTTCATTCGCGCCTCATATCTGGCGTCAGAGACAATATCGGGGTCCATCCCGTAATCAGGCGTCACGGAACCCCAGCGGCTTGGGAATCCGGCGTTGAGAGTAGCTTGATAATCTTGTCGAATGATGTCATTGACGAAGAGGTAGTTTTGCGTCACGATGTCGCTTTTCGCGCCGTCCGCAAGAATGGCCATCGCCCGGATCACGCTGGTTTTATTGATGGCAATCGGATTCTGATAGAGCCGGGTGGATGGACCAACCGTGCTGGCAGGCGCGCTGCCATCCATCGTGTAATGGATGGCAGAATAGAACATATTGGCCGTGATCGACACCTGAATTGGCTGATCATAAAATCCATGGCGCGGCTCAAATATCAGCTCAACTGGCGTTCCTTCTTGCGCCTGCACAGCATGAAAAGTTTGGAAAAAAAGGTCCAAAAGAAGCAGCGCGATTTTTGTCATTCGTTGCATACCATCTCATTTGCGTTTAGGTCATATGACCGCATCGCGGCAGATACGTGCCCGGCGCCTTGAAGGCGCCAGGCACGTGGTCTATCTGACGAGCGTCATTTTCCGGGTAATGGCCTGGTCAGCGGTCTGCAGCTTGCAGAAATAGAGGCCGCTGGTCAGGTTGACGCCGGAGAACCGAACTTGATGGTCCCCGGCGGACTGGATGCCGTCCACCAGAACCGCCACTTCTTCACCCGTCAGGTCGTACACAGAGAGTCTCACTTGGTCGGCAGACGTGAGAGTGTAGTCGATCGTCGTGATCGGATTGAACGGATTCGGATAGTTCTGCGCTAGATGGACTGTTTCAGGGACATTCGCTTCCTTATTCGAAACAGCGCTCAAGCCGGGTGGTATCTTGGCCAAAGAATCAACTTCTGCCTCGGTCAAAGCGATGTCATAGATGCGGACATCATCCATCATGCCGGTCCATTCCCTGTCCAGGTTCCAGGCGCCGATAGTCGCATCTCCGACGACGAGGTTCTGCGGTGCAGCGATCTCACCAAGGGACTCAAAAGAACCGTTAAGATAGAGAGTCATCTCTGTTTCTGAAACTGTCAATGCGATATGGCTCCACTCATCCGGGTAAACGAGAGTTACACCGACCACATCATTGCCATAGCCGTTGATCCCTACGTTCAACAGACCATAGTTGAGCTTGAAGTGAACAGCACCCGCTACCCAGTCATGCGTGTTAATGCCGCCGGCAAATTGCAGTGGCATCAGATCTACCATTGGAAAGACCCACATGGCATAGGTCATTTCATAAAAAGTGCCGATTGACGGGGTCTCGACAGCGTCATCTTCACCATCCAGTATCAAAAAGCCGTCGTCGACATAGGCGTCACCGACGAAGGTGCCGTCGAATCCGTTGCCGGTCACATCCTCGGCTCCGGTATCAAATGCGTAATGGGCAATGGGCACGGGCGCGGCGGCCTCCAGTCTAGCCGCAGGGACAGTTGCTGAAAGAAGCAACAAAAGCGAGATAAATAGCCAACGCGATTTCATAGCATGACCTCCTCACAGTTTGAACTACCTTTTCAATTTCAGAATGCCGATTGCCAGGCATTCCCTGAAATCAACAGGCAAACATACTAGGACATTAATAGCTTCACCTCCTCTCCTTGGTTGTCCTATCGCACTCTTGCAAGATTCTTTGCCTCGACAAATGAGCCAGACTGCAACCGATAGAAATTGATGCCGCCGGCATTTTCATGGTCACCGAATATTCTCTTCGAGCAGACGAATTTTTTCATTCTCCGGATCCAGTCGTCTGATCTCATCTATAATGTCACGAGCCTTGTTTTCCAAATTATTCCGGGCGTACAGAATTGCCAGATTCACCAAAAAGTCGATATCATATTTGTAGCCGGCGTAGGCTTTCTGATAGTATATGATAGCTTCACTGTTGTTCCTGGAAAACAGGATGTCACCGACGCAACGGTTTGCCAGTGACGTCTCTTTTAGATCGAGTGAAATCAGAAATTCTCGCAAGGCCTGGTCAAAATCACCGGCTTTGTATAATTCATAAGCCCTTTCGACCTGATCTTCAACTTGGGCAGGAATGAAAAAGGGGTAACTCTTTCTGTTTGTGGGAAACGCCGGCTGATAGCCGGGATCTATTTTTCTGATTTCCGCCAGGGTCTCCAGCATTTTATTTTTATCTGCCGCATAATAATATATTTTGTGCATCTTTTTCAATACCTTTTCGCGGGACTCTTGAGAGTTTTCCAGTTCGAGCGCGGCATTCAAAGCATGAACAGCTTCACCATAGTCGCCCATCAGAAAAAGTATTTCGCTTTTATTGTAATGCGCAAAGAATGTTTGCTGTATTTGCTGCGATTGATCCAAAAATTGCATTGCCAGAGATAAATCATTCGTATTCATCAGGCAGCTTGCCGCTTCGAGATAGTCTTTTGCATAGAACGGATTGGCTATCAGGGCAGCATGATACTCCTTGAAAGCCTTGAAATAGTCCCCTTTTGCTTTAAAATAGTCCGCCATTTTGAGGTGGGCGCTATGAATATCCGAATCAGAGTTCTTCACAAAAGCAAATGCCAGGGAATCGACCTTGGATAGAGGTTTATAGGTATCCAGGTCATCGGGGGCCGAATTATCCAATGGCTGAAAAGGCCAATGGCTGCGCAGACTGGAAATTTTATGGACGCCAATCAAACTGTCAAGATCGGTATAGGCCCAATTTTTTTTATAATAGTCTGAATTCTTGTAATGGACCGACTCGACATGGTCAGCGATCAATTTCGCATCGACTATTTCGTGATAAAAGGCTTCGGCCATTAAAAAGTAGCCGTCGATAGTGGGATGAACGTGTTCGGTTATGAGATTGTTGCCGATGAGCTGGTTTGGCGACGCTTTTTCAAAATAGTCCTTCATTGGAACCAGTGCAGCATGGTATCGACCGGCCACATCGTGGATGATTTCATTGATCTCCTCGGAAGCCCTGAACCTGACGCCATCCAGGTCTTTTGCCAGGTAATAATTTTCTTTGGCCTTTATAAAATCTCCATTCTCTTCATACTGTTTTGCTATATCGAATATCTCCGAAGCAAGCGGATAGGAATCGGTTGCCACTGAACAAAACGGCGCTAAATCTTTGACGTTGCTCACCAATTCACTCATAAAAACCGGGATATTCTTTTTCGCCGCTTTTGATAAGAGTTCCCCCATATTCTTTCGGAAAATCTTTATGCCGGCATTGTAGACATCACCTTTATAAGCTATTTCCTTGTCCTCGACAATCAACTTCATCAATGTGCCTTTGCCCTGAACGGATCCCACCCGGTTTTCGCGCAGCAGGAAATTCATCGTACGGATCATACTTTGTAGCAGCTGATAAGACCTGAACGATAAAAGGTCTAAATGCAATAAAGTGAGCGACCGGAATTTATTTGCTCTTTCTATCGAACCGATGCCAAAGGCGCCGTAAAATTCATTATGACCGGCGTATATGAGAATTGCATCCGGTTCTTCTTTTAAAATATCATCCATAAAATCGAGTAAGCTATAACTATTGATGGCCGTAAGAGATGTGTTTATGATTTCAATGTATTTGTCCGGGTAACTGTCCTGTAATCTTTGCTGCAGAATTTTTGAAAAAAGTAAATTCTCTTCATACGGAAAACCAAATACCGTCGAGCTGCCCAGCACAAACACTCTGAAACCATTTTCGGGCTTTACCTTCCGGAACATATCATGCCGGGGACGAGAATATTGAAATTTTTGAAAGTATTTTTTGCCAATTTCGGGATTGACAATTTGATAGTCCTGGTAATTTTCCAAAGGATGATGGGTGAACAGGTGAGGATTATCACCATAATGAATCAAACGTAAAAACAATTCAAATGTGAATAGAATGAATATTGGTAAAACCACCAGTACAAAACTGAAAATAACTGTTTTTGATTTGGTCAGTTTGATTTGCTTTTTTGTCTTTTTTTGTTTTGTCATGATAAAGAGCCAGCTTGTTGTGAGGTGGAGCAACCTGGTCTCAGGCATAACACCTGGCCGTTGCCGATGAACAAATACAATCTGCTAGTTTGGATAATTTGTAAATGCCTCACACAAAGACACCAAGACACAAAGAAATATAATGTCAGGTCTGATTTGCAAAATTGGCATTGTTTTTCACGCTTTCTTTCGGATGATATGAAGTTAATAAAATT
>RQOI01000094.1 GCA_003854995.1 Candidatus Zhuqueibacterota bacterium | reverse complement strand
GAAAAAGGCATCCGCGCTCTGGTCATCGAGATTGATCGAGCGATCGAATGCTGCAATCGCTTTTTCATACTGCCGCAACTTGTAGAATGTCGTGCCGAGATTGAGAAACAGCTTGTCATCATCATCGATATACCTGACAGCGTTCTCATACGCGCTCAACGCTTTATCGAACTCGTCATTGGCAAAATAGATGTGACCCTTGAAGACATAGGATTTCGCATAGGTCGGATCCAGGGCGATGGCGCGATCGAAATTCTCGATGGCCTCTGCCAGCTTGCCATTGCCCGCTGCGCTGCGAGCGACGGTGAAATAGTAATGCGCCTGTTGCGAGAACTCGTCGACAATTTTCGTCCATGCCCCCCGCCGATTGACGAATTCCGGGATATTCACCGCATAGTTATCATGTGACAAATTCTCCAGCAAGACCGGCGGCGAAGCGTTGCCGGCGTCATCGATGTGGGTGAGGAGTAAATCGGTATAGGCGCCGCGCATTTTCGACGAAAAGACGAGCCAGCGGCTATTCGGCGACCAAGCGTGCCAGGAATTCATCGAGTCGGTGTTGCAGTCGAGAAATCGCGGCTCGCCGCCCTCTGGCGGCAGCAGGTAGAGCTTGCTGTCCGGTTGCAGCAGCATGAAATTGTCGGCCTGACAAAAGACGAGGTGTCTGCCGTCCGGCGAGATGCGCGGAAAAAAGTTGCTCTTGCCATTCTGGGATGCGCCTGGAAGCGGTTCGGCTACCCCGCCTTTGCCCTCATTGAAGGGAACTCGATAGACATCGTACTTGAACTCCCGTTCGCCATCGATGAACTCCTGCGCCAGCTCGGTCGGCAGCAGCACCTCTTTGGACTGCGCGACACCCTTGGGCATGTAGGCCGTCGTCCTGGCAAAATAGAGCCATTGGCCGTCCGGACTCCAGCATGGATTGCTCTGCACATAGACCGGATCATCGGCGCCCGGAAGGGAGAAGAATCGGCCGGTCTCGCGGTCGTAGATGACAATGATGCCCTTGATGGGAAAGAACAGCTGCGAGTAGTGCAAGCCCGGGGTGGCGACAAAGATGGAGCGATCCTTGACCGTGCTGGCGACATAGCGGCCGTCTGGTGATATCTGCGATAGCAGACCGTACGTCTGCTGTCGGTCCTGCGACTTGTAGCTGCTCCAGGTGATGATATCGTTCGGCGTCAGCACGGTCTGCGGCGCAATGTCCTTGACCACGTACGATCCCTTGTCATTGGCATAATCGACGTCCATGGCCAGTGTCTTGCCATCCAGGCTGAAGGAGTGGCAGTTGCCGCACAGCGGCAGTTTTTCGAGCATGGTGGGCGCCTTGCGCGATGACGAGATATCGCCCAGGTGCCAGCGGATTTGATCGAAATGGTGGACCGCGTCGATGAAGGGCAATGGCACGGCGCGATAAAAGATCGGCGCGCCGACGCTGTCCGGCGAGGTGCGAATCGAGCACTCGGCGCCGGCGACGATCTTGTCCTCGTCAATGCCCAGCACCGAGATGGTCACTGCCTGCCCGAGGCCGGCATTTTTCGTCTCCTGCCACAGAATAGAATCAGGCTGCCAGAACCGCTCTTTCGTCAGCGTCGAATGGATGACCTCTTTTTTTGATTTTGAGACGACGACGAACCACTGTCCCGCCGCGGTCGCGTCGCGCCAGCGCACGGTCGTCGGTGCGATCTCGGGCGGGAAGAGGCTGTTATCGATTGGGAATTGGATGGTCAGCTGTCCGGGCATGTCGGACATGCTGCGCCACTGCTCAAGCCAAGCGTCATGTCGGCTGCAGGAGAAGAGCAAGCAGAAGGCACTGAGGAGAATAGATTTCCTGAAAGGATGTGACATCTTTATCATGGCTTGCCAAGAGTTGACCGAGTTGATGATTTATTCGCCGTATTGCGCGATTTTCAGCTTTAATATAAGCTGAAAAAGGGCACAATATCCACTTTTTTTTACGGCGCTGCTTTTGTCGCCTCAGCATGGCGTCTCCCATTCTGACCGAGTGTCTTAATCCAGACAGCTCAACAAATCATCTATCGTGGTCTCGGCGAGGCAGATACTGTCGTCCGCAGCACCGTAATAGATCAAGACTCGACCATCATCTTCTTTGATCCAGCCATTTGAGAACACAACATTGGGGAAAAATCCCTCCTTTTCCCATGGGGCTTGCGGAATCAGTATTGGCTCTCGAGTACGTTTGAGCACCACTCGCGGATCGTCCAGATCCAGCAAACATAAGTGAAGTGTATAAACCGAATTGTCGTCGGCGCTATGATACAACAGCAGCCATCCGTTTTCCGTCTTGAGGGGCTCTGGGCCAGCGCCAATTTTTTTACTCTCGATGTTATTTGCATCTGGACGCAAGATACAGGAATGATTTCCCCAGTGGTTCAAATCAGGAGATTCGCAGTACCATATCCCGGGCAGATTGAAATGATCGGTGAATGGACGGTGCAAAGCGATGTATTTGCCATTTATTTTTTCGGGGAACAAACAGGTGTCCTTATTCTCCGGCGGCAGCATCATACCATATCTTTTAATATTCACAAAATCAGTTGTTGCTGCCAACTTGACACCGTGACTGTCTTTGGAAATAGCCGTATATGTCAAATAGTAGGTGCTTTCAATTCGGGTAATTCTGGCATCTTCAATCCCAAATGCTTCATCCGGATATTCCGCTGCCATAAAAGGTTCTGGATCAAAGGTAAAATGAAGGCCATCTTTACTTCTGGCAAGGCGCAGGTGGCTGATCGAGGAAAGATACGATTGCGATCCAAAGCGAAATTTACGCGGATCAGACAGATCAATTTCAGCTGTTTTCCAGCACGACGTTTTCAAGACTGGTTTTTCACCATCAAAACTCATAAAAGGAGCTCTATACCATCCATCCTGCTGAACACAACTTTCAGCGACTCGTGCAACGAGAATATAGTCATCGCCAAATTTACATGCGCCCGGATTCAAGACGCCGACAACTCTCGAGTCGTCAAAGGTCGGCTGCAGATCTTTGGTCGTCAGAATAGGATTATTTGGATTTCGGATTATCTTGGACATTTCAGGATTCCTATAATTCACATGTATGAAAACTGAATCTACGAAATCAGTTCGTTTAGCAATTCTTCCAAATTGACGATTGCTATCGTGCTTGCGTAATCGGACATAGCATATGGTAATATTAAAGTGTTTTCATACACTATTCCGCCGCAGCTATAAACAACGTTGGGGACATATCCTTCTCGCTCCTGTTCATTTGGATAAATCAATGGTTTTTCAAGTGTGCCGATCACTCTGGCAGGATTATCGATATCCAATAAAAAAGCGCTTATTGAATATTTGCGCATTGCGCCAACTCCGTGACTGAGAACGAGCCATCCTGCATCAGTTTCGATCGGCGAACCACAATTCCCTATCTGAATAAATTCCCACCCATATTCGGGAGCTAACAGAAATTGCTTGGAGTTCCAGGTATAAAGATCATCAGAAAACATGATGTAATTGTTTTCATTGTCCTGTCGCGACAGCATAGCATAACGTCCATTTACCTTTCGGGGGAAAAGCGCCATGCCCTTATTTTGAATTTCCGCCCCGGCAAGTTTTCGAATATGAAATTTCGTAAAATCTGGTGTTTCAATCATTTGTGAACGGATTGACATCCCGTCAAAAGCCGTATATGTGGCATAGTATTTTTGCGAACCGTTTTCATCTGTGAATAGAAGGAAACGCGCATCCTCCGTACCGTTTTTTTCAGCTAAAGACGCCGGAAAAAGAATCCGTTCAGCAAGTTCACTTTTTTCATCAAATTTTATTGTATACTCTTCATTCGCATCCACACGAAAAGATATGGGGCGGTCGATGAACCGCCCGGGCCCATCCATCTGTATCTGCAACTTTTTATCGATTGAGCCTGTGCGGAAAACAATAGAGGATATATGTCCCTCTCCGGTCGCCCGCAGACTCATGATAAAACGACGCGCGCCTTGGGGTAGATTCTTTTGATCAGGATGCCACACCAGCGAAGGATTGAACAGCGCGGCGGATTCGACCGAATACTCCATCGAAAAATAAGCACCGATTAACAGCTTTTTCTTTTTTGACATGTCGTAATTTAGGTTCAAATATTTTGAAATCTGATCGAACCGCATTGAAAAAAAATCGTTCATGTTTTTGTGGCGAGCGCCAAATTCCACGATAATATCGTTTAATTCATTGTCGACTTGTTCTTCAGAGAGCTCGACGATGCGTTTGAAAATTCTCATTGACTGGCTTTTATTCACTGGATTAAATGGTCTCAATAGCACTCGCTTGTTATTGGGGATAAGATTTACATTCATTCTTTGGATGTTCATTTTTATGCTTCCACAGATTCATTATTCACCATGGAGATCATAGCGCGGCCTTGGCCTCAACCAAAATGTTCATGGCATCGTCTCATTCGAGAAATAGAAAAACCGCAGAGATCGCGGAGAATCGCAGAGAACTAAAATAATACGATGTTGCTGTCTTGTAGCTCAAGACCACTATGCTTAATTTCGACTAATGTTAATAGCGCTTCAATGGTCGATTCCGCTCCGGAATTGAGATTTACCTCTGACTTTGCATTGATGCCATCCAGACATCGACCCGTTTTCGATTCATACATCACCTGCCCAGCGGCATTATGGCCCACCAGCCACGATGCAGCATCGCCGGCCATTTTGGCATATTTTATATCAGCCGTCGCCTCGTAAAGTCGAAGCAGGCCAACCGTCATACAGCGGATGTCATAAGCGATTTGCGGAAATTCTTCTATCGTGTCAGTTTTGGAGTACCACCATGAATTTTTCATCCCATCGCTCAACAAATATGCATAATAGTGATCAGCCTCTTTCTGCGCTGCTTGAATGAATCGAGGACGATCCAGCACCAGTCCGATTGACGTGAGCGCCTGCGTTTGCGCATTGCCCCATGCGTGCCAGAGATCGGGCCAGGATAAAAATGCGCCGTGGAAATTTGAACCATCGTCAATCTGCATCGCGATGATTCCTTCCGCCAGCTTGCAGGTATAGTCGGCCAATTGCTGGTCGTATTCGCATTTTAGAAATTCAGCCAAACCCAGAATCAATTCAGCGGCTGCATCTGAACCGGTTTTATGAATCAACCATTGCGGATATTGTTTGCCGGCAATCGTCTCGTATCTGCCGTAATTCTGCAGCAGTCCGGCTATTGGTTGCCTGCATTTTTGAAATGCAGCTTTTAAATGACGAGCATACTCGGGATCCAGTTCATGG
>RQOI01000585.1 GCA_003854995.1 Candidatus Zhuqueibacterota bacterium | reverse complement strand
CCTTCTTCTGCCATTTTATCCAGATGCGGTGTGCGGAACCTGGTCTGACCGTAACAGCTCAGATCACCATAGCCGAGATCATCGGCGAGGATGAAGATGATATTCGGTTTGCGCTTTTGAGCTGTTGAGCATGCGAAAAATGTTGACAATGTTGAGCAAGCCAGTGAAGCCGCTCCGGCTGTTGTCAGGAATTGCCGTCTCTTCATAATACTTTTCCGATAAATCGTTCAAATAGCTTTTCAGTTAATATCGAGTTCTTCAAGGCGTAGGAGTCGATGTCCTTCAAATACTGTTATTATCTCGATCCTTTTCTCAAATACTTGATATATGATTCGATATTTTCTGAAGATTAATTCTCTAATATTTTTATTCGCCATTTCCGGGACGACTCGTCCGATCTTTGGATGGTCCTTCAACGTTTCTGCTCGATCGATCAGATAGTTTACGAAATTGGCTGCTCTTTCCGAACTGTCCTTAGAAATATACTCTTCAATATCTGCCAACCGATTCAACGCTTCATGCGTCCAAATGATTTGCATTTTATGCTCTTCTTCTTTCGAGTTCGGCTTTTAGCTCTTCCGTTGTGAATACGTCTCCTTTTTCGATGTCTGAAATGCCTCGCTTTATTGACTCGATCAATGATTTTTGATAAACAAGTTCATCAAAATCATCAGGGGAGAGGAGTACAGCCGCTGGTTTTCCATTTTGGGTAATTATCATCGGTCGACCGGTGGATTTGATGCTGTTGAGATACTTTGAAATCCGGACTTTGAATTCAGCGACAGGCACGATGTCATTAGCTATGTTTATTGGTTTCATAATTACTCCCTATATATTATGATCTTTATTTTGACCTTAATATAGCTCAATTAATTTATGATGCAAACATTTTTTTCTATTGCTTGTACCGTAAGTCTGGCCTGATTTTCTGTTATCCAACAGCGGCGTATGACCTGTTCGTCTGACGACTATTTATCTGCAGCCTTTAGTCAATATTGATCAAAACTTCTTAAACCGGGACCGATGGGAAATGCTTTTTTCCACATCGCTGACTATGGCAATTTCAATATACTCTTTGATTATTTCCGCACCAATTGATGCCCTACGGTGACGCATGAACGACGGGATAACCGTTGAACCGACTCCAATGAATGAATATTCAGATAGTAATCCACATTTTCTTTTGCGCTGATCGTTCCACCGCATCGAGCACCTTTTGCACTGCGACGCCGTCGTGAAAATCGGGATGATACTCCTTTTTTTCTACGATGGCGGTCAGGAAATTGACCACCTCGATGACAAAGCAGTCGGCGTAACCGATGCCGTGGCCGACCGGCCATGGTCCGCCGCTGTAGGGGTGCACGTTTTCCGTCGCATTGATCCGGGCAAAGCCCTGCTGGTGCGCCGGTGCGGTGCGATCGTAAAAGTAGAGATAATTTTGATCTTCAAAATCCCAATAGAGGGATCCTTTTTCGCCATTGATTTCTATGCAATTATTGTTCTTGCGCCCCGTTGCCAGACGGGTTGCCTCAAAACAGCCGGTGGCGCCATTATCAAAAGTGCAGAGGAATTGTGCCACATCATCGACTGTGACCTGGCCTTTCTCGCCCTTTGGTTCGTTCGCTTTGAGCGGTCGTTCCGGCACCATGGTCTGCAGATGGCCGACGATCTCTACGAACTCTAATCCGGTGATAAAGCGCGTCGCGTCGATCGAATGGGCGCAGATATCGCCGAGCGAGCCGGAGCCGGCCAGCTTTTTATCGAATCGCCACACCATGGCGAAATTGGGATCAACGATCCAATCCTGCGCATAGCGCGCATGCACGTGATAGATGCGGCCGATCCTGCCCTCATCGACGAGCTGTCTGGCGAGCGCCTGCGACGGAGTGGAGCGATAGGAATAGCCGCAGCAATGACGGACGCCCGCGCGCTCGGCCGCCTCGGCCATTTCAACAGCATCCGCCAGCGTGTTGGCGAGCGGTTTTTCGCACAGGACGTGCTTGCGATTTTTCGCCGCCTCCAGCACCATGGGTTTGTGCAGGAATCCCGGCGTCGCCACGCTGACGAGATCGATATCCGGACGGGCGCAGAGCTTTTGATAATCGGTCTCGATGCTGCGCCAGCCGAATTTATCGGCAAAGGTCTGCAAATTTTCCGGCGTGTCTTTGGCGCACACGGCGGTCATGTCGATGGTGCACGGCAGGTCGTACCAGATGCCGGCGTTGCGATAGGCGTTTGAGTGCGCCAGTCCCATGAACTGATGGCCGATGAGACCGACGCGGATGGTCGGTTTTTCATGCTGCGAGGATGTTTTTTTATCGTACATGCTGGGCTCCTTTGCTGCTTATGTTATCTAATCTAATTCTGAACAGAGCTGTCAGCTTTCAGCTGTCAGCTATCAGCTTTTAGCCATTGAGCTGATCGCTCTGTCTATGTCTAAATAAAAGTCATGAATAATATTCCTTTTTAGCGACAGCTGCTGCCTAGCTGCCGGCGATCTGTTTTCGCAAAAGCCTCTCTTTACGCTCCTGCACCTCTAGGAGTAGCGGCGTGCCGGGATCAGCATGTTGCCAGTAGAGCAGAAAACGGTCGCATTGCGCTAGCGCTTTTTCAGTATTCCCGGATGCTTCGTAAATCTCCGCCAATAACGCGATCGTGCGCATGTAGTAGATTGTTCTTTCCAAATAAATAAGAATGTGACGGGTAGCCAACGCGGATTCGCAATATTTTTCTGCTGCTGAAAAATCGCCAACCATTAATTTTAGCCGCGCGAGGCCATAATTGTCTCTGATGTTTTCACCCCAAAATGGATGGGTGGTTTTTTCAACTTTTGATAAATACAATTTCTCCGCCGTCGCCAGATCGCCCTGCTCCCTGGCGAGTTTGGCGCTGGCTGAAACAAGCCAGCTTTTTGCACATACCTGGTTGCCCTCCTCCAGCCATCTTTGGCACAACGAGAAATCTTTTTGCTGTAACGCGCATTGAAACTGGATCATAAAATAACTAGACCATTTTGCCAAATCATCTTCCGTAAGATTAAAAATTGAAATCAAGCTGTTTAATTCATGGCGAATCATTTGATGTTGCTGTAATTCACCGTAAATCGTTGCGTGGCCCGAATAAACCTCCTTATAAATTTCTAGTTTGTTCTCTTCAGTTGCGAGCGTTTTTTTCTTCTCAATGTGCGACAGCGCATCGACAAAACGTCCGCCAAAGGCGGCAAGTCGACCATAGATGGAGTAAAGGTCGGACCGCTCCACACTTTTTATCGGAATAGCTAACGCTGCTTTCAGCACATTCTCCGCGGCATCCAATCGGCCGTCCAGGGCATAGACCTCAGCCAACATTTGCGCCGCCTCCCGGCTGACGGGATCTATGTCAAGCGATTTTTGCAGATACGGAATAGATATAGCCGCGTCGCCGAGAAAATGGTGGTAGGTCCCGACCAGTTCATAGGCGGTGGCGACGCCCGCCACATCATTGCTGTCGAGAATGAGCTGCAGGTACTTTTGCGCATAGCTCAGGGCGCTGACGAGATCACCTTTCCATTCGTACTGGTTGGCCATGTTGGCATGTGCGGCGATGTGTGAAGAGTCTATTTCAATGACTTGACGCAAATAATAGATGGCTTTGTCATAATCATTCAATATTTCGCAGGCAAGGGTAGCCCCGAGATAGCCATCAATCTTATCGGGATAGCGCACAACCAGTTCGTCAAAAAACCGCAACATGCTGTGATTATCATCCTTGTCATAGGCGAGAAATCCTTGCACGAGCAGCTTTTCCCAATCCGTCAATCGAGCGAGCTGTTGTGCCGCAATTTGGATGCAGTTGTGCCCTTCTGCACTGCGATCGTGCCAATAGTACAGCACGCCGAGAAGACAAAGGGCATAGGCAAAGGTGCTGTCCGCCTCAACGGCCATTTGCAGGTATCGAATTGCTCCGGCATCATCGTAACGCCACCAGGATTGTCGACCTTGCAGAAAATAGTGATATGCCTGCGCCGATGTGGTCGTCACCTCAATGGAAGCCATCTCCACACTGGCCGCATCCGGTTTCGAGGTCAAATCGGCCAGCCAGCGACGGCCGAAAACTGAGAAAATCAAGATGAGAGCGGCCAGGAGGGGCAAAGCAAGCCATTTGAGAATCTGAGTTGTGCTTTTCTTTCTGCTGGTGACCGGACTGTCTTTTGTTCCGCTGAATAGAGAGCGTATTGGCCGCAAGCGTTTTTTCAAGCGGCTCACGTCGAAAAGCAGCGTATTGACGGATTGATAGCGTTGCTCGGGATCGTTTTGCAGGCATGCGGTCAGGATCGGCAGCCAGTCGTGCGGAATGCCGGCTTTGAGAGCTGCCGGCTTTATGTCATTGAACGTGGCGATGCTTTCGAGCACTTTAATCTGCGTGGCGCCGTCGAACAATTTGGCGCCGGTCAGCAGCTCAAAAAGCATAGCGCCGATCGAAAAAATATCGGAACGAAAATCAACCGGTTCTTTCTTCACCTGTTCCGGCGACATGTAACAGGCAGTGCCCATGAGTCCCGACAGGCTGGTGATCATCGCATCGGCGGAAAAAAGTGCTGGCCGGGATTCCTCCGCCTCACAGAAACCTTGCGTGGCTGCCGTCGTCACTTCCGCCGTTTCAGCCGCCAGTTTGGCCAGGCCAAAATCGGTTATTTTGACGTGCGGCGGATCGGGGACGACCATGATGTTGTCCGGTTTGATATCGCGATGCACGATGCCGGCTTCGTGCGCCAGGGCGAGCGGCGGACAGATTTGCTCCAGCAGCCACGCCACATCCCACTCTGACAAGCGTCCCTGTTGTCCCAAAATCGCCCGCAGGGTGGAGCCGTTCACATATTCCATGACGATGAAATGATGCGGCGGTACGGTCTCCACATCATAGATGGTGCAGATGTTGGGATGGTTGATCGCTGATGCAGCGACGGCTTCGAGCTGGAAACGTAACAGAGCTTTTTTATTTTCAACAAGGGCGGGGGAGAGGAATTTTAGCGCCACCGCGCGCTGTAGACGGAGGTCCATGGCTTTGTAAACAGACCCCATGCCGCCCTCGCCGATCTGTTCGAGGACGCGAAAGTGGGAAATGGTGCTGTTGATCAGGCTAGCCACTATTCACTCAGCGATAATGAATTATTCAGCTTGACGAGAATTTTTCTAAACATACAAAATTTTCGCCTGCAATAGAATAAAAAAAACAAACATCACCTGTTGCAGACAAGACAAAACTTATCCGCTACCCGTTCGATCTCTTCGTCCGTCGACATGATGTTGATGCCGAACGCCGCGCCCAGACCGGCATCGACGACGCCCACGCTCAAATTGATCGCCCGGCTGAGAATATCATCTGTCTTCGGATAGGCGCCTTTGCCGTGCGGCAGATGAT
>RQOI01000584.1 GCA_003854995.1 Candidatus Zhuqueibacterota bacterium | reverse complement strand
TGCCGTCGGCGACGACAGCATTTTCCCGGCGATAGCACTGCAGTTCATTATTGCCCCACCCTCGCGGCAGCCCGTAGGCTGTGCCATCACCGAGCATGAATTCCCATTTGGACTCGTCCACCCTGTCGCCGTCAAATTCATCCGACCAGACGAGCTGCCACTCCTGAGCCCGGAGAGTCGTGGTCAACGATAGTATCGCAAAAATCAGTACATGCTTTGACATTCCATCCTTCCGATCAATCAATGCCAAATTGTTTTTGAATTTTCTCCAAAGAGATGCCTTTTGTCTCCGGCATCACCAGAATGACCCACAGCAGCTGTCCGATCATGCAGATCGCATAGAACGCGAATATGTGCGCGCCGGAGATATCGGCGATGACCGGAAAGGTCCAGGAGATCAGCGCGGCCATGATCCAATGGGTGAAACTGCCGAGCGCCTGTCCGCGCGCCCGCACGCGATTCGGAAATATTTCCGAGATATAGACCCAGATCACGGCGCCCTGCCCGAACGCGTGCGAGGCGATGAACAGCAGCAGACTGAGGAGCACGACGGTGCTCCCCGCCGGAGTAAAGTCAGTGCCAAATTTATAAAAAGCCCATGCCGTGACGCCGAGACTGATGATGTAACCGATGGACCCGACCAGCATCAGGCGTTTGCGGCCGAAGAGATCGATGACAGCCAGGGCGGCCATGGTGAAGAGGAGATTGGTGCCGCCGACCGCCACGGTCTGCAGCATGGCCGATTCGGCGCCGGCGCCCGCCATCTTGAAAATGTGCGGCGCATAATACATCAGCGCGTTGATGCCCGACAGCTGGTTGAACATGGCGATGGCGACGGCCAATAGAATGGGTTTTGCATATTTTTTGGTATAGAACGGCTCGACAATGGAGTGATGCTCCAGGTCGAGCGAGGCTTGAATCTCGGCGATCTCTTCATTGACAGTGCCACTGTCGGTGCCACATTTTTCCAGCACGATCCTGGCCTCTTGCACCCGACCTTTGGCGAGCAGCCAGCGCGGGCTGTAGGGATTGAAAAACAGCAGCAGAAAGAACAGAGCCGCTGGCAAAGCTTCGACGCCGAACATCCAGCGCCACTCGACAGCTCCC
>RQOI01000093.1 GCA_003854995.1 Candidatus Zhuqueibacterota bacterium | reverse complement strand
TCTTCCGGTTTGTCATTGGTCAGCCAGTCGACGATCAGTCTTGTCGGCAGCGTCGGAATATCGTCAAATTCTGATTCCAGCCCGTTGTCGGACGGCCACGCATCGCGCTCGCCATTTGGATCCGATAAAACGACGGAAAATCTGTTGGCGCCCGCTGTTGCATCGATTTCGCCCGGCAGCGTCACGATCGCATCCTGGTAAAAGGCGAGGTCGCCGTGCCAGTGCACGGTTTTTTCCGTCCAGCCGGCTGTTTGATAGAGGATCCTGACGGTCTTGAGATTCTCTTTGCCCAGATTGCGAATTCGAATGCGCGGAGCGAATGCGGCGGGATTGAAGCGGTTATAGCGCGCCGCTTTGTTCGGAGCAATGATTTCTTCGATCGCGACATCGTTGGCGGCCGCGGGTTCGGCAAATTGGAAAAAGTAGCAGGTGATCTCTTCTCTGGGTTGCTGAATGTCCTGTGCGATGTACGGTTCCATGTTGAGATCGATGATGTGTTGCGATCGAGTGAGCGGCACATCGATGATGTCCGGCTGCTGCAAATCTCCCGGACACCAGTGGCCGCGGTCGTAGATCCACGTGCCGCCCTGCGGATAGAGCGGATTGTCGCCGCACTCTTTCCAGATGTCGCGGTGATCGATGACCTGACCGTCAACGACGATCTCCCGCCACCGGCTGCAGAATTCACTGCAACCGCGGGGACGGTCCATGCCATGGCCGGTGTGCTGAATCCGCAACCGACCGAAGGAGCTTTCAGCGGCTCGCACGATCTCTTTGGCAGCCAGACTGTCTTCGATATCTCTTGCCGGATCGCCGTAGGCAAAGCTGCCCTCCCACAATGTTTCCATGGCGATGAATTCGGCGACCGGGGGGCCAAAATCGACCTTGAAATCGATGGTCAAATCCCATCCCAGATCGGGTGATTCGTAGCCCGTGTGAATATATTCAATCTCGACGCTGTCGCGCATAAAGACGGCGAAATCGGTGACATCGACCTGCCAGGTGAAACTCCATTCTTTGGTGAAATTGCTCCCATAGGGCGTCAACAGCCGACCGATTTCAAAATCGAGATTTTCTCCGCCCACGCCGCCGCTGCGCCGGATTTTGATGCGGTCCAAATAATCCCAGTGGGCAATGGCCCGGTCTTGCGGGTGCGCCAGTGTCACCTGCATGGTGATGCGCCGGATCTCTTCGCCGGCAGGGGGGAAGAGGCCCCATTTTACAAAGCTGTTGGTGCCTTGCTGCGGATCAGTGAAAATGGTGA
>RQOI01000583.1 GCA_003854995.1 Candidatus Zhuqueibacterota bacterium | reverse complement strand
GAATAGTATATGTTAATAATAAACTTACGATATAATGCAAGCTTTTACTTTCATTTCTTTCAAGAACTTGGCGTATCTTTGCGCCTTACGCCTTTGCGTGAGTGCAGAAAATCCAATCGAAGTATCATGCAAAGTGAAATTATATTTTTGCTTAACATCGTATCTTGGCTACTTTTAAATCGATTTTGCCAGAAACTGACCTTTTACTTTTGAAATGAAAATCACCTTGAGCTTTACAAAAAAGATGCTAAATTTCTGCCAATGCATTGATCTCCATTGCATATTCAGCGAAAGGCTTGTCCATGAATAAACTGAAAGAAATTCTCACCGCCGTCGGTCCGGGATTCATCATCGCCTCGGTCGTGCTTGGCCCGGGCAGCATCACGGTGTCCTCGCAGATAGGCGCGACGCAAGGTTATTCTCTGCTCTGGGTCATTGTCTTGTCCGGCATTGCCATGGGGATGTACGTTTACATGGCTTCGAGGGTTGGGGTGACACAGAACAAGACCATCCTGCAAACGATTGCCGATCAGTATGGTCGATGGTTTGCCGCGCTCATCGGCATCTCCAGTTTTGTCATGGCCACCAGCTTTCAATTCGGCAATAATCTTGGCGTGGCCACGGCGCTGCACAGCTTGACCGGCATCAGCGAAAATATCTGGCCGTTGTTCTTCACCGGCGCCGCCATTGTGCTGGTCTTCTTTGCCAAGGGTCTTTACAGGATACTGGAAAAACTGATGATGGTCCTCGTCATGACCATGATCATTGCCTTTTTACTCAATCTCATCTTCACCAAACCGGATTTGATCGAGACCGCCAAGGGCTTTATCCCGTCCAGACCGCGAGGAGGGATGGAAGAACTGGCCGCGCTCGTGGCCACGACGTTTGTTTTGCATGTTGCGATTTATCAAGCCTACCTGTCGCAGGACAAAGGCTGGCAGATCACTGATATGAAACGCGGCTTTCGCGATATGGTGGCCGGCATCATCATGCTCGCCGGCATCACCAGCATGATCCTCATGACCTCCGCCGCAGCGCTGCACCCCAAGGGTATAGCGATTTCCTCAGCTGCGGATATGGCGATTCAGCTGGAAGCGCTGTTCGGCAGTTATGCCAAAATCATCTTCAGCATCGGACTCTGGGCCGCTGCCTTTTCTTCGCTGACCGTGAATGCGGTGGTCGGCGGCGGCTTGCTGTCCGATGGCCTTGGCCTCGGCCGCTCGATGGAGGGAAAAGCGCCACGGGCCTTTGCCATTCTCGCCATGCTCATCGGCATGTCCATCGCTGTGTTTTTCAGAGGCAATATCGTCCACGCACTGGTCGTGGCGCAGGCATCGACGCTGTTTGCCGTGCCGGCCGTGGCGATCGGCCTGTTTCTCATCGCCAACAATAAAAAGGTCATGCGCCAATATACGAACTCGTGGAAGCAAAACGTCATTGCGGTTTTTGGCCTGGTATTAATTTTCCTGATGGTCTATTTCAAGTATCACCAGCTGATCGTCAAAATCAGCGAATTATGATCAAACTGCTGCAGTGCGGAGGTGGATTATGAACGTGAAAAAGTTGGCTGCGGAAATTGGCGTCGTGTTTGCGGCGGCAGCACTGCTCGGTTTCGCGACCAATGACCTGAATCCAAATGGTGTCAAAATCTCGATCAATCGTCCTGTCAAACAGACTGCAGACGCGGCGCTTCAGCGCCATCAGGAGCTCGACAGCGCTGAGCCGATCGTCATCGGCAAAGAGCAGCTGAAAAGACTCGTGCAGGCAAAAGATATCATCATCATCGACACGCGCACTCCGCAGGAATTCCTGCAGGGCCGGATCCCAAATGCCATAAACATACCTTTCGAAAGGCTCGAAGAGTCTATCGAGACTATTGACAGCTTGGCCAAAACCTCCTGGATCGTGACCTACTGCGACGGACCGCCATGCGATAAAGCGCAACTTTTGGCTGCCGAACTGATTGATATGGGATTTGCCCGCGTCGCCTATTATGACGCGGGATTGGATGACTGGAAAAAAACGGAGGGCGTGCAACAGTGAAATTGCAAGGCTTGCTTTTGCTGCTCATGCGGCTTTTTCTCGGCGCGCTCTTTATTTACTCCGGGGTGGTCAAAATCATCAATCCCGCTGCTTTTGCCGAGGCAATCGACAACTATCGCATGCTGCCATACCTGTTTGTCACCCTCATGGCCATCATTTTGCCATGGGTGGAGCTGATCGCCGGCGTTCTGCTCCTCATCGGCCGCTGGTTGAGGAGCTCGAGTCTCATCATCATGCTCCTCAATATCGTCTTTATCATCGCCATCACCTCAGCCATTTTTCGGGGACTGGATATCGGCTGCGGCTGTTTCTCTGTGAGCGAGGACGCGGCCAAGGTCGGCGTGCTTCGCCTTTTGGAGGACATCCTCTACCTGATTTTGGCCATCATTCTGTTTCGCTCGCAGACCATCGAATCGGCGCATTAGTACCAGATGCTCAGGCCAATGGATGGGATGAACGGCATTGCGTATATATTGGCGTATTTGAATGTCTTTGTCTTTGAACCGTCGCGATTGTCCACATCGTCCGTGTAATACATCCGTTCGTAGATGTTGCTCTGGTTGAGCAGGTTCACGATGTCGAGATAGACCATCAACCTCGATTTCCGCCACGGGCTGTGATAGTAAAGCCGCAGGTCGACGCGCGAATAGGGTGGATAGCGGTCATCATTTTGCGTCGATTTTTCGTAACGCGACCGGTCGTAGGCATGCCAGGTATAGCCGCTGATGTCGTTATAAGGCAACCCGCTGTTGTAGCGCCACACAGCGTTTACACCCCAATTATCAGAGATCGCAAAGTCCATCGTCGCGCTGAGACCATGACGGCGATCGTAATTGCCCGGAATCCATACCCCATCACGAGTGTCGCGCACCTGGCTTTTGCCATAAGAATAGGTGAGCAGCGCCGACAGACGGCCATCGGCGCCTCTTGTCTTTTCCAGAGTGAAATCAACGCCCTGCGCATATCCTTCGCCGCTGTTGAGGGGCAGAAAAGTGACGCGATCCTGCGGCAACAGCAGGCGAGTGAGAGATTTGTAATACAGCTCCAGCCGAGTCGAAACAACAGCGCTCCACGAGCGGTCGAATCCCAGAATATAATGCATAGCCCTCTCTGATGTCAGCTGCGCTGCATTCTGCATATTCAGCGGCACATCGCGAATGTAGGCGGCCAGCAGATCCGGGGATTGATGGAGGAGGCCCCAATAGGCGTACACCTTCGCGTCCGGCGCGAAGTGATAGGCCAGACTCACCTTGCCGCTCACGTCATCCTGCTCATAGAGCTCGCGATGGTCGTAGCGCACGCCGACTGTCGATTCAAGCTGTTGGGTGAGGTCAGCGGAATAATCGACATAGGCAGCGACGTTGACGGATTCATTTTCAACCTGCATCGGCGGCGGCAGGTCGCGCCGGGTGAATCCGATATTGACGGTGTTGGCCCGCAGATCGAGCTGCGCCGTTTCCGAAGAGAAAACAAAACCCTGGGCGAGACGATGATCGTCAAACTCGAGCGAGAATGTTTGCAGGATATTGACACCCTGTAATCGCGACGCGAAATCCTGAAACGCACCAGCCGGATCAGACCTGTCCGCATAGAGACTGTAATCAAATGTCTGATCGTAATACGATGCCCGCACAGCGATATTCGAGCGTTCCGAGACCTGGCTCTCCAGAGCCAGCATATGCATGTTCAGTTTCGCTCGTTCGCCAACTTCAATGTCCTCGTCTGTTTCGGCGATCAATTGCGCAGCTTCGTCCTCGTAGAGCATCTTGTAGGATATTTGACTGCTTTCCGAGAGATCGTAGACCAGCTTGCTGTCAAAATCGAACATGTATGGCAACCTCTGATCATCCAGGAAAGGATTGACAAGGGCGTCCACATAACTGCGCCGCGCCGACGCCAGCCATGAGCCGCGCTTGCCGGGAAAGGGTCCTTCGAACAAAAGCTCGTTCTGAAAGAGGTCGAAACTGCCGCCGGCGCCAAATCGGTCGCGACGGCCATCGCGACTGTCGATGGCGAGCACCGAGGAGAGCAAGTCACCATAGTAACCAGGGAAAAAGCCGGTGTAAAACTGCGCGCTGTTGATCGTAGCCCAATTCAACAGACTGAATCCGCCACCAAAGAGCAGCCGCAGTCGATATGGATTGGGCAAGTTGAGACCATCCAGATAAACTCGATTATGATCCGGCAGGCCGCCGCGCACGCTGTAGGCGCTGGTATAGTCTCCCGATCCCATCGAACCGCCGAGATGGCCGACAATCCGATGCAGATCGGCAAACGCTCCCGCAGTCCGCTCAACGGCCATGAGATCGATATTTTGTCCGCCGGGTTGAGACAGCGCGGGCGCCGGCGCGACGAAATGACTGTCGGCGAGAGCGCGCCCCGGCGGCGCGGCCGGCGTCAAACGGCCATCAAGCCGTGTATATTGATCAGGGACAACCTCGCAACCGAGAGTGTCCGCGCGGTAGCCGAAGCGGGCGAAAATCACTCTCTGGCTTCCGACCGGCGCGTTGGTTATCAGATAGGCGCCTTTTGCATTCGAAAGTGCGCTGAGCGTCGTATTGACGATCGATATGGAAACATCCTTGAGGCTATCGCCTGTTGCAGAACAGGTGACGATGCCCAGGATGCGGCCGGCCTCCTGTGCAGGCGCGATAGACGTGAAAAAAGTCACGCCGAGGAACAATTTCAGGAGCATTCTCATCGGCATGCCTCACTTTCCGATCGTTGTGATCAGTGGCGCACGATAAATAGAGTGTGGCGTTGAAAAGGCAATGTCATGGCTATTCGGCGCCCAGCAAAACGATTCGATCTTTTTTCTGATGTCGAATGCATCGTAAATCTCACCCGTCTCTGGATTGATCGTTGCGATGCCAGGACCATTGCGATAGAGAATGACGCTGCCGAAAGGCGACGTCTCGTGTCGCGCCCAGGTAATATCGCCAAATTCTCCGGCAAAGGCTGATTCTCGTACGATTTCGTCATTCGCAAAAACAAAAATGATGAGCGAGTCCGGGCTCTCGCAGGCGAGTCTTTGGCCATCGGGTGACCAGCTCGGATTTTGCAGAGGCGAGGATATGGATTCGCTCGCGGTCACCATCGCGCCGTCGTCAACAGAGACAATATGGATGTCCTGGCCGTCATCGCAGGCAATGAGTCGGCCGTCGGGCGAGATATCGAGATGTCGTTGCGGCGGGACATTGGTGGATGTGAGGGGGGACGTCTGGCCATCAGCCAGCGACATTTTGTACAGCTGATCGTCTCGTGTGAAGAAAATCGTTTTTGAATCAGCAGCAAAGGTCGGAAAGCAGTTGCGCCTGTCGCGGGCAGCGGGCGTCAGCTCCCGCACGGTGTCTTGCTGCAGATCATAGATGTAAATGGTATAAAAGGGCCCGCCTGTCGTCGTATCGACCGGCGTTTGATAGACGATCATGCTGCTGTCCGGCGACCAGGACAGATGACTCTTTTGATGACGGTCAATATAGAGTTCTTGTGTTCCGACCAGATTGGTTATCAAGTTGGATTCCACAGGTGACGTGCAGGCAGTGCTGAGACAATAAAGTGTCACGGCGCACAAACAGGCAAATCGATAAAGTTGCATAAGTTCCTCAAACGCATTGGGAAAAAGAATATCTACCATTTTATGGGTGCAATTTGCGTTCCAACTTGTCGTTTTTATTGATACAGTTATAGGACACGCATGTACCGATCCTGCGCCAAACCATTCGGGACCGGAATATCCACGAGATCTCCATAATGTAGATTGATAAGAGGGATGTTCATCGAGCTGGCTAATTCAGAGTAATCCAATTGTTCGAATATATATTTTTGCATGGGGTCCAGAATGTCCTGTTTCTTGGTTCGATAGGTAATATCATCTTTAAAATTAAAGCCAGATGCCGCAGCAGAACCTTCGCCGATGAAAACCTCTTTTCCAGCGCTTTTCATCAGCTTGGCCAGAGCGCGAATGACCGTCGGTTTGGTCGTGAAAGTCGGGCTTTCGGCGACTAAATTGGGCTTGAGCAAAATGCTGTTCTTGCCTTTGGTGACGTCCCGAATGCCGCCTAATAAATCTATCGCCTTGTCAACAGCATAGTCAATATTATCATTTTTCATTTTGACGACGCTGACAACCGACTTGTCAGGCGACGCTGAACTGACAAGCGCTAATCCCAGTGTGGCAGCGGCGCTCGTTTTGAGAAAGTCTCCTCGCGAAAGATTTTTATCCGCCATTCGAAAGTTCCTTTCATCGACTTTTGATACAGCCCCACGTGCTCCTATTTGAGCAATAGCATTTTCCGAGTCATCACCAGACTCTCACCAGCACGCATCACGGCAATATAGACGCCAGTTGCGTGATACGTTGCATCCCAGGTAACGCGATGGTGTCCGGCTTCCCTCTTCTCATCCACTAAAGTTTCGACATTCCGACCAAGAATATCATAAATACCGATTTGAATGTGGCTTTCCCTCAATACATTATAGTTTAAGGTTGTCAAAGCATTAAAAGGATTGGGATAGTTTGGGTGCAGCTGAAAAGTCACAGGTGCGACGGCGAGTTTTTCATCTGCATCGGTGACCTGTGCCCGAAAACGAAACACGTCAGCCTCGGTTAATCCAGGATCTGGCTCAATATTGATGGAAACACACTGATTAAGAAAATGTCGATCCGGCTTACCGGCCATCCTGATGTAATACAAGGTCTTTTCCATCAGCACACTAAATGGATCATATTCATAGTCCTCATCTTCCCCATAGGTGCTATCCAAAATATAGACAAATTCTCTGGCGCCAACTGAATCAACGAACGAATTTCCATTCCATCCCAG